>CAZPYZ010000153.1:0-8533 GCA_964590215.1 uncultured Dehalococcoidia bacterium
GTCCCTGGGAACCCCCACTCGCCGAGTCCACCCATAAGCACCTTGTTGGCCTCGTCCCTGTCGGTGGCGAGGGCAAGGGCCCGCCGGACACGCACGTCCCGGAAGGGGCCGTTCCGCTCGGGCGCTTGGGACATGTAGATCTGCAGGGCCTCGGGCACCAGGGTTTGCTGATGGACAGCCTGGGGATTGGCCTTCTTCAGCGTCTGGGCGTCGTTGAAACGGACCTTGTCCCCCAGCCACTCCAGCTGTTTGGTCTGGAACGCGGCGTAGGCCATGGCCTCCTCGGCGAGTACCAGCCACCGGATCTCGTTCAGGTAGGGTTTGCCCGCGTCCCAGTAACCAGGGTGCTTCTTGAAACTCCAACGGGTACCCTTCTGCGACGCGCCGGTGTCCAGGAAGAAGGGCCCGGCGCCGATCAGCGTGTTCTGGAAGTGACCTTCCTGGTCGTAGACCTCCCGGGGCATGACTGGATTCCACTGCGAGGCGGCATAATTCACGAAGGGAACGAAGGGATCCTTGAAGTGAAAGATGGCCGTGTATCTATCCGGGGTCTCAACTCGGTCCAGCCCCTCGAACATGTAGGCTATCTCGCCCGGAGGGAGCTTCTTCTCCTTGAACTCCCCACTGCGGAGGCGGTACTCCGCGGTGAATTTGATGTCGGCCGAGGTCACTTCCCGCCCGTTGACGGGGGGCAGATCCTGGAACTTCGCCCCCCTGCGGAGGTGGAAGGTGAAGCTCCTGGCGTCGGGCGAGATCTCCCACCGCTCTGCCAGCGCAGGGGCCAATTCCCAGTGGGTGTACTCGTAGGCAGGGCCCATCTTGAAACTCAGGAGTCTCTCATGAGCCAGCGCGATGCCGTTGTCGTTGGGAGTGCTCTTGCTGTAACTGATGTCCCAGTTGAAGGGGTCCGGCCGTATCTGCATGTGGAAGGTCCCGCCGTACTTCGGCTGTCCGGAGTCGCTTGGAGCCACCGCGCCAGGACTTGAGGAGGGCCCGCAGGCTAGACCCGTTAGCGCCAGTCCGACCAAGGGAAGCCAAAACCGCTGCATCGACCCGCTCCTTTCACAACCACGCCGGTGGATTCACTACCCTTCGCCCGGCCTTTGCATGGATCAGGTTCAGTCGCTGGTTGATGGTTCTATCGCACCTCCCGCCCCGAATCTCCGGCGGGCTGACGAGGCACAGACCCTTCTGGCGTCTCCTGGTTGACGGTGGGGGATTAGTGCGTGGAGGGTAGCAAAGCCGGTGAACAGCGTCAAGCTGACCACGGGTAGGTAACGGTTCACAGTTCCAGGTTCAAAGTTCTGGGTTCCACCCCAGTCCCCCCTGAGCCCGGAAGCCCGCACCCTGAAACCGGCTAACTCGGAGCCAAACACCCTGAAGTCTGAACTCGTACACGGGTAGGGTACGTGTCCGGAGTTCAAGGTTCTGGTTCGGGGTGCACTGGTTTCAAGCGCCGAGGCTTCCGGGGAGTGGCGGGCCTCAGAACTGTGAACCCAGAACCGTGAACCCAGAACAGTGAGCCCGCCCCGTGCGCTTCATAGGGTGTGGAGCACGGTCTCCAGCCGGTATTCCTCGAAGGCGTCTTCGTCCTCGACCGTCGACCGTGGGCTGAGCCGCCAGACCAACCAGTCCAGGTGGAAGCGGCCCCCCGCCAGTGGTTGGGCTCGCTTGCGGAAGTCTACCGAAGGCATCAACCAGATGGCCTCTCGCGAGAGATCCACCAACGCTACGTAGTCCTCCACGTCGCTTTGAAGCATCCAGTGCAAGCCCCAGCTTCCTCGACCGCCCCGTCGGTGCGGCGCGGCCGCGGCCAGGAGATGCAGGCGCGAGATAGTGCCGTTGGGATGGAGGAGGCCGCAGGCCCCGCCGGCGCCGGACTCGACCGAGTAGCCGTGGCCGGCCAAACGGTCTTGAAGGAGCGTGCGTGCCGCAGGGAGCACCTCAGAAGAAGCGCCGTGAGTGGGCGAACGCCTGCGGCGGGGACGGACAGGTCTGGGGAGGATCGGGGGGATCAAGGTGCACCGACACCGATGTCTGCGCAGGGAGTGGATCGGATGACCATGACGTCCGTCAACTACCCTACTCCCTTGGGCTGGGCGAAGGTTCTGCGACCTTTACTAATAGCCTGCCGCACCATCCATTCGCGTCGCGCACCCACGGTTACCTCTCGACCAGGAAACCTCTGTCCCCCGACCCTCGGCAGCCGGTACGCTATGAACAGCGGAGGGAACCCTTACCTTACACGATGATGGAGGGTGAACACAGGCCGTCTAGATCACACGTGCGGCCGGAAACGCCGCACTCACCCGGGGGAGGAGGGGAAAACCACGGCTGCGTGAAGCTGGGGTCTGGGGCGAAGCCCCAGTGTCAACAACTTTCCGGCCGTGCTTCTAGACCGCGTGCGGCTGGGCAACAGAAGGAGGGTAGGCAGTGGACCTACGCCTGAAGGGGAAGCGAGCCCTAGTCACCGGGAGCAGCTATGGCATCGGCCGGGCCATCGCCGAAGGACTGGCCAGCGAAGGCGTCGACGTCGCTATCAACGCGCGCAACCCTCAGACCTTAGAGGCCACGGCCAGGGAGATCCGTGGTTTCACGGGCAGCACCGTTATCCCTATCGCCGCCGACGTCTCTCAGCCAGACCAGGTGAACCGCCTCGTCCGAGAAGCCGTCAGCTCACTGGCCGGCCTTGACATCCTGATCAACAGCGTTCCGGCCCCCGTATTTGGCCCCTTTCTCGACCACGCGGACGACGCCTGGTACAAGACCATGGAGATCAAGTTCATGGGCTACATCCGGACGAGCCGGGAGGCGATTCCCTACCTACAACAGGCGGGCGGAGGCGTGATTATCAACAACATCGGCGCCGGCGGCAAGAGTTACTACACCAACCACCTGGCAGGTGGGGCCAGCAACGCGGCGCTCATGCTGGTAACGACGGGCCTCGCCACCGAGCTGGGGCCCCTTGGTATTCGGGTGGTGGGGATCAACGCTGGCTTTGTCTGGACCAGCCGAGTTGAGGGCCTTGTCAATAGTCGGGCCCGAACCGAAGGGCGTGACCGGGACACCATCTTGTATGAGATGGTTGCTGGAATCCCGACAGGCAGGATGTCCACGCCGGAGGACGTCGCCGATCTGGCCGTCTTTCTCGCCTCGGAACGCGCCCGGCAAATCAACGGCACCATCGTAACTATCGATGGCGGGATGCTCAGAGCCCTCTAGCAATCCTTTCGCCCGATCGATAAAGGCCGTGTGACCTTGCGCCACGCACACGCCCGACGGGCACCATGAGCTACCGTGACTGGCCCGAGGGCACTCTGCTACTGTGAAGGGACGGCGATGGCGCAGATCATTGCGGGTGCGGCGATACCCCGGGGACCGACCTTTACCATGCTGCCCGAACGGTGGCCGGAGGTCGCCGAGCGCGACAAGACCCATCCCTGGCTCACCAACCTGGACGGTTCTCCAACCACGTACGAAGCCCTCTTGACGCAGGCGGACCCTTCCATCGTGCAGCACCTGACCAGGGTCGCGTGGCAGCGGCAGTTTGCAGTTATCCAGCAGGCGTACGCAAGGGTGCTGGAGACCTTCCACGCCGCTACGCCGGACGTTGCGCTGGTGATGGGGGATGACGAAAACGAATGGTTCCAGGGCGCCGCGACGCCGCGTCTCGCGGTCTATCGCGGGGCGACCTGGACCTGGGGCCCCTATGTGCGTGGACTAGATCGAGGTGTTTCCTCGGCTCGCGGGGAGGGTCTGCGCTCCACCAGCCCCGAGCAGGCCTACCCTGTGGCTGTGGAGCTGGTGGACCATGTGGTACAGCACCTTCAGAAGGCAGGGTATGCGGTGGAGGTGTTCGACGCGCCGGTGGAGGGGAAGCGGATGCCTCACGCCTTTGGCCTCCAGTACGACCGGCTGCTGAAGACCCCGATTCCCCTGGCGCCGATGATGGTGAACGTGCACTTCCCGCCCACACAGCCTTCGATAGCCGAGCAGTACCGCCTGGGGCAGGAGCTGCGCCAGGCGGTGGAGTCGTGGGGAAGCACGCAGCGGGTGGCGGTAGTCGCCAACGGGGGACTGAGCATCGGCGTGCTGCGGCCAGATATGGACCGGCGTCTGCTAGACGCCCTTGAACGCCGAGATATGCCCGCCCTCACAGCGCTACCCTACAAGTGGATTCAGGGGCCGTGCGGGGAGATCTTTAACTGGATCGGCGCAGCGGGCGCGCTGGAGGGGCTGGCGATGAGGATCTGGGACTATGTGCCGGTGTACCGGACGCCTGCAGGGACGGGGTGTGGGAACGCATTTGCTACCTGGTCGTTTGGAGATGGGCTGGCAAGCCCCTAAATCCATTCTGGACCCAACCGTCCATTCGAGGCCTCGACCCCGGACCGCGGTTCGTCCAACGCGGCTCCCCTCTCTGGGAGGCGTGCATCTCCCGCCAGCGCTAGCCCCGACACCCGCTCGGCGTTACCATAGGCCCAACTCACCAAGGAGGCGCAGGTATGGAGATCATCCTCAACCACACCATCGTCCCCGCGCGGGACAAGGAAGCGTCCGCCAGGTTTTTCGCAGAGGTGTTCGGCCTGAAGTACCTGGGACTCCAGGGCCATTTCGCCCCCGTCCGCATCAACGACACCCTGACCCTCGACTTCGACAACCGGGATGGACCTATCGAGTCCCATCACTACGCCTTCCATGTCAGTGAAGCGGACTTCGACGCGATCTTCGGCCGGATTAAGGCGCAGGGCATCCCCTACGGCAGTGGCCCGCGGGAGAAGGTGAACGACGGCGATATCAATCACCGTCGTGGCGGCCGGGGTGTCTACTTCACGGACCTTGACGGGCACGTGCTGGAGTTACTAACTCAACCGTAGGGAGGCTCTTCCGTAAGGGTCAGCCCGGTACGTTCCGGAACCGGACCGTCAAAGCAACGTGCATCGGTACGCACGTTCCCCCATCCAGTGAATGGGGAAGCCCCTCCAGATCTGGGAGCGCGCGCGAGGGACACAAGGGCTGCTCCTTGAGGCGCCGTCTTAGGGTGCTTGGGTTGTGCTGCCCAACCCGTGGGAGAATCGAAGGGATCCTGTAACAAGCGGGGCCGCAACCGCGTTTCGTCTGTAAGGCGATCTCGGCAGGGACCCCATGATCAGGTATTGGAACCGACTCTACGCGATTGTTCGCGCTACTTTGCTCAGGGTCGCGGAGGCGGGACGGACAAGACCGCGGGTTGTGAGCCCCCCGAAAGTGCTGGACGGGGCGCTCACAAGAATCGTCGCGCAGGACATCCTCGTCTGGGCTGAGGTCTGGGTCGCCAGCGGGTGGGTTCGCTATGGTGTCGAAGTCCATGATGTGCTCCGGGCCCCGCCCGCATCAGCAGAGTTGCTGACCGCCCTGGGCATACGGCTCTGACCTGAAGAACAAGCCCTCGACGGGGACTGGTAACCCCCCATCCCAGCGGACTGACCACAGCCCTGCCGGTAGGGTCCAACCGCTCGACAAGTCTGGGGCAACCGGCGGGGCCGTCGCATCGGCGGCCGGAGGCAGCGCCTATGAGCGAAGGCATCACCGTCGGATCCAGCATCTCACTGTCTGGCCGCTATGCCCTCCAGGGACGCCAAGCGTTGGCAGGTCTCTCGGCCTGGGTCGCGGCCAGCAACGCTGAAGGCGGCATCCGCGTGACCCGGGGAGGAGAACTTGCCCCCGTGACTCTAGTCCATTACGACGACGGGAGTTCCTCCCAGAAGGCAGCGGCCAACATCGAGCGGCTGATCCGGAACGACGGGGCGCAGTTGCTCATTGGTCCCTACGCCAGCGATCTGGCGCGCGCGGCCGTTTTGGTTAGCCGTCGCCACGGGCGGCTGCTCTGGAACCACGGCGGAGCCGCCGACGACCTCCATCGTGAAGGTGGCTTGGTGGTCGGGATTCTCACACCGGTCAGTCGTTACTTCGCAGGCGTACTGGAGATGGCGAAACGGTTGGACCCCGGAGCCGCAAGGGCGGTCTTCATCTACCGTGATGACAGTCGCTTCGGGGGCCTGGCGGCCACGGGAGCGGCTCAGGTGAGCCGGCAGGCCGGGGTCAGCATGGCCGCCCTCACCTATTCGTCTCTGCCGGAGGACCTGCCGAAGGTGACTTCAGCGCTGCGCCGGACACGCCCGGATCTTATCCTCAACGCCGGCGCCTTCGAGGACGAGTGCGCCCTCGCTGCGGGTCTCCACGCCGCCGGGGTAAGGGCCAGGGCCTTCGCCTTCACCGCGGCGGCCCTGGATGAATTCAGCCAGCTCCTGGGCTCAGAGGCCGAGGGTTTCCTGGGCCCCAGCCAGTGGGAGCCGGGTGTAGTTCGCGCGGTGGACTTCGGGCCCGGTTCCGAGGAGGTGGCTCGCTCCATCCGCGCCCAAGGTGCAACGGTCGACTACCCGGCTGCGCAGACCTACGCCGCCGGCCTCATCGCGCACCGCTGTCTGGAGCAGGGCGATGACGCTGATGACGAGGCGCTCTGGCGGGCGGCGGGCGCTCTGGACTGCACGACCTTCTTCGGACGCTTCAAGATACAGCCCGCGACAGGCCTCCAGGTTGGTCATGAGATGCTCTGGGTGCAATGGCAACGGGGGAAGAAGGTGGTGGTCTGGCCGCAGCGCTGTGCCTCGGCGCCGGCTATCTACCCTCGGGATTAACCGCGTGCTCGTTGCCGGGAGGACCGGCACGCTACGGTTGAGGGCGGGCCACCTCCGCCAAAAAAGGCCCCAAAAGCCGTTGCTTGCGCCGCCAAGCGGCCCCTTATAATCGGGTCGGCTCAAGTCGAGGCCCTGGGAAGTACCAGCACATGTGTGCTATCATCGCTGGGAGTGTTCCTATCGTACCGGAGGACCCCACCCATGAAAGTAGTCTTCATCGAAAACGTCCCGCAGGTCGCCAACGCCGGCGACGTTAAAGAGGTCAAGGACGGCTACGGCCGCAACTACCTGTTCCCGAGGAAGCTGGCGGTGCCCGCTACACCCTCGACCCTGAAGCAATTGGAGCGGCAACACCAGTTGGCCGGCCGCAAGGCCGCCAGGCTCGAGTCTGAAGCGGCGCAGCTGGCCCGAGAGCTTGAAGGCTTTGCCCTTGAGATCAGCGTGAAAGCGGGCTCCCAAGGCCGCCTCTACGGGTCGGTGACCAACGCCCATGTCGCCGCAGAGTTAGAGAAGCTCACCGGCCACGCCATCGACCGGCGGCGCGTCGAGTTGCACCAGCCCATCCGCCGCCTCGGCAGCTATCCCGTCGCCGTTCGCCTCAGCGACGACTTCTCCGCCACCGTGACAGTCGAAGTCCGCAGCGAGAGCCCAGCTGCACCTCAGCCACCTGCTCAACCCGCTGCCGGTGAGGGACGCGGCTCCACGGGCCAAGAAGAGAAAGGCGAGCAGGCCGAAGAACCTTAATAGCCCCGACGTTGACTGAGCTCCAGAGGCTACCGCCCCACAACTACGAGGCCGAGGAGTCGGTCCTCGGTTCCCTGCTGCTGGACCAGGAGGCCGTTTATAAGGTCGCGCCGGTCCTGAAGCCCGCCGACTTCTTCCGGGAGCGGCACCGCTGGACTTATGAGGCATGTCTCACCCTCTACGACCGTAGAGAGCCCATCAACCAGATTACTCTGGCCCACGAACTGGCCATGACCGACCGCTTGGAGGCCATTGGCGGCCAGGCTTTTCTTAGCTACCTGGTGACCGCCGTCCCCACGTCCGTCTTCGTCGACCACTATGCCAATATCGTCCAGCAGAGCGCGGTCATGCGGCGGCTGATCAATGCCGCAGGCCAGATCGCCGCCCTCGGCTTCGAGGGCGGCCCCGACGCCGACACGGTTCTGGACAAGGCTGAAGACATCCTCTTCCATCTCCGCAGCGGTCGCTCGCCTCAGGACTTCGTCCACATCCGCGAGGTCATCGATCACTACCTGGAGTCGGGCGGGACCGAAGACGAGGGGGGTGGCCGTATTTCCCGGATCCTGACCGGGTATGAGCGGTTAGATCGGGTGTTGGGCGGGCTGCACCGCTCGGACCTGGTCATCCTGGCGGCCCGACCTAGTCTGGGTAAGACGAGCCTCGCCTTGGGCATTGGCTATCACGCCGCGGTCCGTCAGGGAGCCCATGTGGGCATCTTCAGCCTCGAGATGGGCAAGGACCAGCTAGTTGAGCGCTTGCTGTCCAGTGAAGCAGGCGTGGACGTCCAACGCCTCCGCTTGGGCCACCTGGACGCCAAGTACCTCACCGACGAGGAGCAGGAGCGGATGATCGAGGCAACCGGCGTGCTCTCCGAAGCGCCCATTTACCTCGATGACTCACCCCTCCTCACAGTGGTGGAGATGCGCAGCAAGGCGCGCCGCCTCCACTTCGAGGTCGGCCTCGACCTCGTGGTCATCGACTATATGCAGCTCATCGCAGGCGGCGGGTTCCAGGACAATCGAGTCCAGCAGATGAGCGAGATCTCCCGATCCCTGAAAGCGCTGGCTCGCGAGCTCAACGTCCCTGTCCTGGCCCTCTCCCAGCTCAGCCGC
>CAZPYZ010000154.1:0-8476 GCA_964590215.1 uncultured Dehalococcoidia bacterium
ATCTCAACCATCCGGCACGAAAACGCCATTGTGAGAAGGGGGGAATTTGTGGCCCCCATGCCTCTCCTCCGAGATGCGTCGGTCCGCCCGCCAAGCAGCCCAACTGCCCCTGCTCCCTCAAGCGTGACAGGCGTGGCGTTGGGGACCGGCTCGATGGGGTTTACCCTACGTCACGGCAGCCGCCCCTCCATCGACGTTGATGGCGGTCCCGGTGACGAAAGAGGCGCGAGCGGAGGCTAAGAACGCGATGACGTCTCCCGCCTCCCTGGCCTCGCCGGGCCTTCCCAAGGGGATGGCCTTCCCCATCTCCTTGTAGGCGTCCTCCAGGGAGAGCCCCGGGAAGCGGCGGGCGGCGCTCCTGGTGATCTGCCCGCTCTTCACCAGAGAGATGTGGATGGAGTTGACCAGGATGTTGTCCTTGGCCAGCTCCTTGGAAAGGGCCTTGGTGAGGGCGAGGCCTGCGGCTCGTGAGACGCTGGTCGGCACGGAGTTGGCGCCCGGGGCCTTGGCGCCGATGTTGAGGACATTGATGATCCTGCCGCCACCCCTGGCCCGCATCGACGGAATGGCCACCCGGGACGCCCGGATCGCGCTGTAGACCTTCAGCTCGAAGTCGGCCTGCCACCCTTCGTCGGAGACGCTCTCGAAGGATTGGGCGAAGGAGGTGCCGACGTTGTTGACCAGGATGTCGATGCCGCCCCAGGTGTCGATGGCCCGCTGCACGAAGGCCTCTACCGCACCCGCCTGCATGACGTCCGTCTGCACAGGCAGGATCTCGCCCTTTGTCCCCCTCCGGATCTCTTCCGCCGCCGCCTGGAGCACGTCTTCCCGGCGGGCGCAGATGGCGACTTTGGCCCCCTCTGCCGCCAGGGACATCGCCGCAGCCTTGCCGATCCCCTCGCTGGCGCCCGTGATCGCCGCGACTTTTCCTGTCAGTCCTAGATCCATTCCCGCAGTTCTCCTTCTCGTTGTGAGCGGGGCCACTATACCACCCGGGGACTGCCGGGAAGTGAGGAAGCCGTGAAGTGAGGGCCCCCCGCGCCACCTCGAAACGTGAACAACAACCCCCGCAGGACAGTTGCCCTAACGTCGTGGTAGTCTCCCCCTCGGCGGCGATGGAGGCGACGGATGCGATCCGGACTGTCCTACGAGTGGCCTATGAGGGCCAGCCCGGCGAGGAGGAGCTGTGGGACTGCCTCTACTACGGAAGCCCAGACCGGATTATCGAGAAGTTCCGCAGGCTCGCAGAGGGCGGTAACTGGATGATGGCCGGCGGAATGGAACACGAGAAGATCATGAAGTCCATCCCGCTCATGGGGGAAAAGGTGATCCGGGCCCTACGGGACGTGCGTCCCCCACCTGACCTGCCCCAGCGCTTGGTGGCCGCGGCGGAAACGCCGGAGGCGCTGGCCGCGCGGGGGCCCGCGCCCTCGGAATAGATGCGAGCGTTCTCCGGGGGTATCACCGCGCTAGCTGCGGGGGTGGCCCTATTGGTCACTCCCGGTTCACCCCAGGACTCGCCGGCGATCGCGGGCTTGGCTGACCCGACCGAGACCCCGCTCACCCAGATTGCTACGTCGCCCACGTCGCAGTGGGCCGCCCCTCCGCTCCGCGCAATCGCCGAAGCCGGGGTCCGGCACCCAAGCTCTATGGAAGCGCAACTGCTCGTTGGCCCTCACCCTAACCCTCTCCCAGAGGCAGTGGAGATTTTCAAGACGATGGCAGACAGGCCGCCTCTGGTCACCCTCGCGACGAACCACACGACTGTCCCTTCGCCGGCCCCAACCTCAGCCGAGCCATTCGAGGTCTTCAGGGGTGATCCCAGCCACCCTCACGTCGCTCTGACCTTCGACTGCGGGCCGTGGGTTAATAGCGGTTACCTGAACGGGATCCTGGACGCGCTGGACGAGTTCGGCCACCGCGTGACCTTCTTCGTGACCGGCCAGTTCCTGGAGAAGCACGGCGAGCTTTTCGCCAGCCGTATGGCCCGCCACGAGATCGCCAACCACTCCTATTCCCACCCGAACTTTCCCCGCCTGCCGGCGGAGGGCATGCGCCAGGAGCTGCGGTGGACGCAAGAGGTGGCCGCTGGTCTTGGCGCGAGCACTCAAGGGATGTGGCGGGCGCCCTTCGGGGCGCGCACGGCCCGGGAGTTGTGGATCGCGGCCGAGGAGGGCTACCCCCTCCACGTGATGTGGAGCACGGACTCGGGCGATTGGCTGCCCAGGCCGGCCGAACGGGTGCAAGCCACCATCCTCAACGGCGCGGAGAACGGCGCCGTGATCGTGATGCACTGCAATAGCTGGCAGACCGCGGCCGTCCTGGGGAGCGTCCTCTGGCAGTTGAGGGAGTGGGGGATCGGGGTTGTGACGGTGTCCGAGCTGATCGGGTAAGCTGACCGAAGCAGGACCGTTCCCGGGACATCTTGGTGGCCCAAAAGGGGGCCAGTCCCTTGTAAAAACTCTCTTCCCGAGACGAGGAGGTGGCCATGCCAGGCGTAGTGGATGCGGACACCCACATCATCGAGCACGACGGCGTCTTCGATTTCATGGACCCGGAGGACGCAGGCCGCCGGCCGGTCCAGGTGAAGGCGCCGGGAGGCCTGCAGTACGGGCGGTCGAATGGGTTCTGGCTCATCGATGGGACCATCGTCCCCAAAAGCGTGGGGAAGGGGAGCCTAGCCTTCGCGGTCCCCGCCTCGGATGGAGAAGGTTCCCGGACGGACATCCCGAAGGAGGTGCGAGAGATCACGGACATCCCGGCGCGGGTCCGGGCCCTGGACAATCGAGACGTCGACGCCGAGGTGATCTTCCCTACGATGTTCCTGGCGTACCTGACCGATGACCCTGTCACGGACGTGGCCATGGCCCGCTCCTACAACCGCTACATGGCCCGGACCTGGGAGCAAGGCGGCGGCCGCCTGCGCTGGGTCGCGATCCCACCCCTGCGCTCCATCCCCGACGCGGCGCAGGAGATCCGGATTGCCAAGGACCACGGCGCGGTGGGGGTCTTCTTCCGGGGCGTCGAGGGGAACACGACGCTGGTGGAGGAATGCCTATTTCCCCTCTACCAGACGGCCATGGATCTGGACCTCCCCATCTGCATCCACACCGGGGCGGGATCGCCGGCCATCGCCAAGGTCTTCGACCGCAGCGTGAACCACAACCTCCCCCAGAACAGGGTCCTGCCCGTTTTCGCCTTCCGGGACATCGTCGCCCACCGGCTGCCAGAGCGCTTCCCCGGCCTCCGCTTCGGCTTCATCGAGGCCTCCGCGTCCTGGGTGCCCTATGTCTTGCATCACCTCCGCAGGAGCCACAGCCTGCCCATCGAGACAGGCATGGCTAAGCCGGGCGTTGAGGACATGTGGGAGTGGGGGCCCCGGCTTTTCCGGGACTACGGCCTCTTCGTAGCTACCGAGGTGGACGAAGATATCCCGTACCTGCTGAAGTTCACCGGCGAAGACAACATCATCGTCGGATCGGACTACGGGCATCAGGACCAGTCTCGTGAGACGGGAATGGTGGCGACGTTGCGGTCCCGGGACGACGTGTCTGCGGAGGTTATCGAGAAGATCCTATGCGATAATCCCCGGCGGTTCTACGGGATGTGACGGACATACGGGAAAAGGCAGCCATCCACCATCTACAGGTACGCTCACCAACGAATCCGCGCACCCGGTGGCTCGTCCTTCGACGGGCTCAGGATAAGCGGAGACGGTGGATTAAGGGCACGGCGGTAAACCCATCAATTGAGGAGGGTAAAGGAACATGGACGTAGCGACGTTGAAGGCCGTGGACGCGTTGTTGAGGAACAACAGCTACGACGACGCGACCTTCAAGAAGATACTTCCGCATTACCAGGAGTACCTGGAGGCCCGGGAGAAGCTCCGTGAGCTGGCTCTGGGGGAGGTCCAGGCGGCCCAGGTCATGTTAGCCGGAGGCAAGCGATGAAGAGCGACGAACTGGGTGCCCTCACCCTCATCCAGCTGCGGGACGCCATTGCGGCAGGTGACGTGACCGCGGAGGAGGCCACCCGCGCAGCCATGGGGCAGGCGGAGCGCTTCAAGGACACGTATGCCCTCTTCGTGACCTACACCCCCGAGCGGGCGCTGGCCGACGCGATGGCCGCGGACGGGCGACGCGCGGAGGCCAGGCCACTGGGGCCGCTCCACGGGGTGCCCATCACTATCAAGGACAACATCGACGTGGCCGGGGTCCGCACCACCGCGGGTTCCCGAGTGCTGGCGGACCGCGTGCCGGCAGCGGACGCGGCGGTGGTGACGAAGCTGAAGGCGGCGGGCGCCGTCGTCACCCTGGGTCAGACCAACCTCCACGAGATGGCCATGGGGGGCACCTCCACCAACGTGCACTACGGTGCGGTGCGGAACCCATGGGACCCCGACCGCATCCCCGGCGGCTCAAGCGGTGGCGCGGCGGCGTGCCTCTCCCTCCACATCGGCCATGGGGCCCTGGGGACCGACGCGGGCGGCTCGGTGCGCGGCCCGGCCAGTCTCTGCGGGGTCGTCGGATTGAAGCAGACCCACGGGCTGGTGAGCTTGAGGGGCATCGTAGCCGCGGGCAACTGGACGGTGGACCATATCGGGCCGCTGGCGCGCTGCGTGGCAGACGTTCGTTTGCTGCTGGAGGTCATGCAAGGGCACGACCCGGCCGACCCGGAGTCATCCACCGAAATAGCCGGGCCGTATCCCCCCATCACGGACTTGAAGGGCATCAAAGTGGGCGTCGCCGAGACCTACTTCTGGGAGCAGCTAGACCCAGAGGTGGAGGCGGTCTGCCGTAAAGCCCTCGATGTGATGAAGGACGCGGGGGCCGAGGTGGTGCCCGTGAAGCTGGAGACCATCGAGCACCTGGAGGTTGCCCGCCAGGCGACGGTGGCGGTGGACGCGCTGGTGTTTCACGAGCCCTACCTGCGGGCGCACCCCGAGCTGTACGGGGAAGAGCTACGCTACCGGCTCATGGCCTCTCAGTACGTGCTGGCGGCCGACTACGTGAGGGCACAGCGGGTGCGGCGGCTCTGGACGGAGGAGTGCAGCCGCGTCTTGAGAACGGTCGATGTCCTGGCCTCTCCCACCCGCGCCGCGCCGGCGCAACGCATCGGCGACCCGCCAATCTCGTCGCGCAACACCAGCCCCTTCAATCAGTCCGGGGTGCCGGCCATCTCGATCCCGGCCGGCTTGACAAGCAGCGGCCTGCCGGTTGGCTTCCAACTGGCGGCGGCGGCGTTCCAGGACTACAAACTCCTGGCCATCGCTGCTGTGGTAGAAGGTCTTATCGGTTTTGACCCCACGCCGCCGGTGTTAAAGCTCGCGGCGGTGGCGCAGTAGTGCACTCCCTCCGGTCAGTACCGAGGTCGGATTACGGCGGTTCTGGGAGGTTTACCTCGATCGGTTCCGCCCCCGGCCTCCCAGCCGCGGCGCCAGACCACACAGACACCCGCTACGTAGAAACGCCCATGACCGAGATCGGTGTTGCAAAGCCACAGTCCGTTCTTCTACCTGGCCGTCAAAGTCTCTCGCAATCGCGCTTGCCCGTGTTCGGCACCCGAGCAGGAAGAGAATCCAGCGCCGGTTGGTCCTCACGCTGACCCTCTCCCAGAGGGAGTGGGGAGTTTCGAGTGAATAGTAGGGCGAGCGCCCATTTTACGTAACCCAGCCCTCGGTGTAAGGTAAGAGAACCACCTTTCTTAGGCTTGGAGCCCCCACTGGCCTGACACGGGCCACCCTGGCCCGTTGTTAGGAATAGCGTGGCATCACACCGGGGTAACACGGGCGCCTCGTGGCCTGCTATGCCAATGGGGCTCTGCTTAATGAGCAGCCGGGGAGCACCTGGGCTGTCGCAGAGAACAACCCTTGGCAGAGCAAGCCCCACAAGCCGTTGAAGGCAACCGGACCGCCCTTGTCCAGTTGTTCGACACGCACTACGAGCGAGTTGCCCGCTATATCGCGGTGCGTATCGGCAACATCGACGAAGCGGAGGACCTCGCCAGCGAGGTGTTCCTGCGGGCGTTGCGTGCCATCGACTCGTATAAGGATACCGGGGCGCCAATGGAGGCCTGGCTGTTCAAGATCGCGCATAACGGCGTCATCGACCATCTGCGCCACCGACAGCGAAGACCCGCCCCCGTTGAGCTCAACGAAGCGCTGGCGACCATCGATGCCAGGGAAACCCTGGACGATCGTTTAGAGCGAACAGACGAAATGCGGCAGCTCCACCAGGCTATGGAAAAGCTCAGCGACGCGCAAAGGCAGGTCCTCGCCCTCCGTTTTGGAGCCGGAATGACCTCCGAGGAGGTTGCCGGCGTGCTTGGGAAGAAAGCCGGCGCCGTCCGAGAGATGCAGAGCGCGGCCATTAACAAGTTGCGCCAGTTCATGCGAATAGAGACGGGATAGCCCATTACCAACGATGATGCAACAGCGGTTTGAAGAGGTCTTGGACGAGTGCGTCACGCGCATCGTCCTCCGCGGACAAACGGTGGAGACGTGCCTCCGCGACTACCCGGACCTCGCCCCGGACCTGGAGCCGGAGCTGCGCCTTGCGGTCGCGGCTCGGGACATGTATACGCCACGCCCCGAGGCCAAGGAGCGGGCGCGACGGGCGCTGCTCTCAGCCATGGCCGAGGAGACCAAAGCGGTGAACGCCGCCGTACCGGCGCCCCTGCCCGCGCCCGGGCAAGGCCGCTGGCAGCAGTTCTGGCAGCCCGGCCACCGAAACGGGTTCGACGTTGTGCTGGACGAGTGCATCACCCGGATTATCCGGGGGGAGGCGCTAGAGGACTGCGTCGCCCGCTATCCAGACTATGGGTCAGAGCTAGGGACTCATCTCCGGGTGGCCGTGCGCTATCGACAAGCCTTTGCGTTCACGCCGCGAGGGGAGGCGAAGGCCCGGACACGCCGAGCCTTGCAGCAGAGCTTGGGCGCATCAAGGGCCTCGGGACGGGGCTTGTTGCGGGCCCTGTTTACCCCAACGCCCGTGCGCTGGGCCGCGTCGCTCGCAGCAGTGCTCACGGCCGCCCTTGTGACCGTTAGCGGGACCGCCTATGCGTCTCAAGACACCATACCGGGCGATGCCCTCTATCCTGTCAAGACCGCGGTTGAGGCGATCCAGCTCGCCCTCGCCCCCACCGAGGAAGCGAAAGCCACCCTCGCCGTGCAGTTCGTGGCGAATCGGACGAGGGAGGTCCAGATCGCCGCGGCCCAAGGGCGCCCCGAGGCCATCGTCAGCGCGTCGGAGACTCTCAATCAACAGCTCAACCGGGCCGAAGACGCGCTGTCCATGGCCGCGGCCAGCGGACAGGACGTCGCCGGCCTCGCGTCCTTTTTCACGGAGAAGCTGGAAAATGTAAAGGGCACCATCGAGGCCGTCCAGGCCCAAGCGCCTCCCCAGGCGGTGCCAGGGCTCACGAAGGCCGCTGAGAACGCTGCCAAAGGCCTAGAGCGGGCCAAAGAACGGGCCAAGAGGCCGGACCCGGCGGGCGGCCAAGGCCAAAATGGCAATCGCGGCGGCAGCCAGGGCGACGGGCAGGACGCGCGCCCTCCCGAGGGCCCGAGCCAAGGCGGGGCGCCTGTGCCGGCGGCTACCAACGGGGGGCCGGGCGGCGCCAGTGGGGGGCAGCCTGCCACCCAAAACGACGGCCGTGGTCCTTCTCGGGAACGGGAGGACCACCGGGAACGACGGCCCGTCGAGGTCCGGACTGAAGGCACCGTACAGGCTGTGACCGCAATGGAGATCACCGTGAACGGCCGGACCTTCCTCATCACGGCCAGTACCCGCATAGAAGGCGGGGCCATCGCGGTTGGCCAAACAGTTCAGCTGGTTGGGGTCCTCCCGGCAGATGGGCGCCTTGTCGCCAGCGGCATACGGATCCAGACTCCCCGCGAACGACCTTCCGAAGGGGATGAGTCCGGCCGCCAGCGGGACGAAGACCGGGAGGAGCGAGGCGGTGGCCGGAGCCCGGATGCCCCGAGCTATCTACCCACGTCTGCCCCGCCGGCATCCGCCGAGGGGGAGCGGGATCGGGATCAGGGGCAACGCCGTGGAGAGCCGGATCGAACGCAACCCGCCGCGACGCCATCGGGTGGCGCCGCACGGCAGGGCCCTTCGGACCCACCGCCCGCGGGTAGCCCGTCGCCCGCGGCCGGGCGGGACCGGGAGCGAAACGAGGGGCGGCGCGGCGGCGAAGGGGAGGGGGAAGACCGCACTCGTTCAGGGAGCGAGGGGGCGCGCGAAGGGCCTAGCGTACCGCCAGCC
This sequence comes from uncultured Dehalococcoidia bacterium, assembly GCA_964590215.1. Lineage (GTDB taxonomy): Bacteria > Chloroflexota > Dehalococcoidia > SHYD01 > SHYD01 > CAZPYZ01. The sequence continues at coordinate 8,268 of CAZPYZ010000154.1, forward strand.
ACCTCTGGGACTCCCCAGCCGCCGGTTGCAAAGCCGACCCCTGAACCTGATAGCAAGGCGGAGAGAGACCGTCCGGGTCAGGGCAGCCCCAAGAAGGAAGGGCGATCCGGGCCTTCAAACAAGCGCGGCTAAGTGCTCTACGCCCGTTCCGGGGCTGCGCCCGGAACGGGGGCCCTTCGGGCACGTGGAACACGACTCGGACGTGTTGG
>CAZPYZ010000155.1:0-8475 GCA_964590215.1 uncultured Dehalococcoidia bacterium
CTCGTCGGGGTACTGCACGGTGACCGGCTTGCGCCAGTGGGTCTTCCAGGTTTGGGCGAGTCCCCTGAGGATTCCTAACATTTGTCTGCCCCGTTGGGCGTGGCCACTTCGTCCGCTTCGCCGCTTTGCTTTTCTGAGCCTGGCTGTAACGGTGAGCGGGCCACGATTAGGTTTGGATCGCCTTCGCCCGAACCTGGTCGGCGATGGCCGGGTTCCTCAGCTGATCGTCGGTGAGCGCGTGTGCGGCTTTCCCGTGTTCAGCTCCCAGTTCCAGCAGTTCCTGGATCGTCCGGCCCTGGGCGACGAACTCACAGTCCCTTCCAAGGTCCCGACAAGTCACCTGATACAGCATGGTGTCCTTCCTCCTTTGCAGGCGTTGTACGACGTTAGATAGGCCACGATGTCCCCGTGCGGATGGGATAGAGGCCGGTGGTTCCTCGAAGGAGCCGTGTTTGGATAAGGGGAGAGCATCAGTTGAAATAACAATCATGATAGACTATACATGTCGTATAGTTCATGCGTCAGAGCATAACACCGTTCTGTTGGAGGGTCAATGCGAATAACCTCGCGAGAGCCCAACGCCACCGTCTGGACCTTCTTCAGTAACCACGCGCTGGTGCTCTTTCACATCAGCCGAGAGCCCGAGAGCACTGGCTTGGAGCTAGCGCAGGCGGTCGGGATCACCGAGCGCGCTACCCGAAGGATCTTGGTGGATCTTCGGGCGGCGGGGTACATCGAGACGGAAAAACGTGGCCGCCGCAATCGATACCGGGTCGATACTCAACGCCCTATGGTGCGTGTCGGCGAACGGGAGCTGACCGCAGGACAGTTGCTTGAGACTATCCTGGGGCGAGGAGCTCGGGTGCCGCCGGTTGAAGGGCAAAGAGCTGAGGTTGGGTAGAGGAGTAGCGATGCCAGCTTACTTTGTGCAGGTACAGCCAAGCCGGGAGTCGCATGATCTCAGCGATTCCCAGGCCCTCGCCGGCGCCTGCAATGGTGACTGCCGCTTTCAGGAGGCTGGGTGGGCGGAGACCGCTGCATCGGTCGAGGCCCTGCTGCTGAATGAGGTGTTTCACAGGGCGCTGACCTTGATAACGCCGGCTGGGACTAAGACAACCTTGGGCGGCATCGTTGCCTCTGTGTACCAATGCCGCGTACGGGAGCGGGGTGCGCCTAAGAAACGTCGAGGCGGGTCGGGCCACGGCCTCTTCTCGTGACGCTCAGGTTTCAACTCCTTGGTTCTTACTCGGTCAGCTCTTGCCGGATGCCTGAGCTGGGTCCTGGAGTTCCGAGATGGGAGGTGCGTAGAGACCATAATCCTCATGGAGTGAACCCCGTGGCGCGCTCGGTGCTGGACAGGGATCAGGCACCGTGGGAAGACAATGCCAAGCATTTGCGAGAGGAATAGGTACGCGACGATGGCAACGGCGAGTGAGCTACTGGACCGGTGGGTCAGTTCCTTCAATAAAGGCCAGATGGAGAGCTTCGAAGCGTTCATGGCGCCGACGGCTATCACCGATGAGATAGGAACTGGTCGCAGACTAGGCGTAAAGGAAGGGACGGAGGCAGCGAAAGCCTGGAAGGCCTCCTTCCCCGACGCTCAGGGCGAGATTGTCAACTGCATAAGCTCGGGGAACCAGGCCGCGGCCGAAATCATCTGGACGGGAACGAACAGCGGGACCCTCAATAGCATGCCAGCGACGGGGAAAGCGGTGCGCGTGAGGGCCATAGCAGTGCTTCTGGAGGATGGTGGTAGAACGGCCCAGCTCCGACACTACATCGATATTGCTGGCATGCGCGAACAACTGGAAGGCCGGGTGCCGGCGGCAGGGTAGGGTCATCATGCGGCAACGTCCCCGGGTAATGGGGCCACAGCAGAGACCTGGAGGAGAACGATGACGACGTCCAGTGGATCCGGGCCAATGTCCATGCGCTTCGGGTTACACGAGGTGCTTTCGGGGATGTTAGCGAATATGCAGGCGGACACCTTTACGGACGATGCTACCCGTCTTGCGGCGGTGTTCGAGGAGCTGGCTGGGCGCTTTACCCTCTTCGCGCCCATGGCAACCGGGGTGGACCCGGGAGCGGTGAGGAACGCACTCGACACCTTGGAACGGGCTCAGGTAATCCAGCACGTCGAAGGACGCTACCTGCTCACGGCGGAGGGCCGGGCGCTCTGCGTGAGCAGCAGGAAGACCCTCTTCAACCACCGAGACCTTGAGGAGCTGAACAACGCGGCGGTTGTCTTCGATTCTCTGTAGTCTCCGACGGGAAGGAACCCGCTCGATCGACCTACTAGACTAGCCGTTCTAATCCCACTGAGTCGCCACAGGTCCTTGCCAGCCGCTGGAAGGTTGGGAATTACGTTCCTTTGGCTCGGGTGTAGGTCCGGTTAAGGCCTACCCCACCCGATATCGCTCCACGGCCGCCGGCTCCAGCGCCATCCCGTGCCCAGGCCGATCAGGGACCTGGAGGTGCCCGTCGACAATCTCCGGCGGCTCGGCAAACACGTCCTGGTCGTAGAAGTTCACCCATTCCGCCATCCAGCCGTTGGGGATGGCAGCCAGGACGTGGACGGACAGCTCCGGCGCCAGGTGCGGTGCGATGGGGAGGTCATATGCGGCCGCGAGGTGGGCTATGCGCAGCACCTCACCGATGCCGCCGGCCCGCTGCACGTCAGGCTGGAGGAACGAAGCGGCGCGGGCTTCAATGAGATCCCGGAAGCCATAGCGCGTGTACTCATTCTCGCCTGTGGCGACGGGCATAGGGACGCTCCGCGCCACCTCGGCGCACTGGGCAATGTTGTCCGCGAGCACCGGCTCCTCCAGCCAGGTGAGGTCGTAGTCCTCTAATGCCCTTCCCACTCTAACGGCCATCCCGACGTCCCACCGCTGGTTCACGTCGACCATGAGCCTGATGTCATCTCCCAGCGCTTTCCGTACGTCCCGCACCCGCTCGGTATTCTTCTGGACCTCCGGAAAGCCGATCTTGAGCTTGTAGGCCTTGCAGCCTTTGGCGAGGAAGGCCTCAGCCTCCTTCACGATCTCGTCCGTCGTGTAGGGCAGGAAGCCGCCGCTGCCGTAGACCGGGATGAGGCAGGCCCGCCCGCCCAGGAGGCGGACGATGGGCTGGCTGGCCGCCTTGCCGGCCAGGTCCCATAGCCCGATGTCCACGGCGCTGATGGCGTACATGGGGATCCCCTTCTTTCGGATCCCCATGTCGGCGCGATACATCTCAGTCCAAAGGGCGTTGACGGCCGTCTGGTCCTTACCCACCAGGAGCGGACAGAGACGCGTGTCCAGGTAGCTCTTTACCGTCTCAGCGCCGGCAAAGCCAACGCACACGGTGTAGCCGAGGCCAGTCAGACCCTCATCGGTGTGGACTTCGGCAACGACCATACCGCAATCCTGGTACTGCTTCTGCACTAATTGGCCAGCCGGGATGCGAAGGAGGGAGGTCTCGATGCCCGTAATCTTCATGGCCTGGCTATAGTACCAACATGCGGGCCGTCGTCGACACCAATGTGTCCTTTGGCGCGCTCATGGACCCAGCGAGCGCGCCAGGCCGGGTGCTTCAGGCCTGGCGAGAACAGCGCTTCCTGTCGGTGGTCTCGCCCCCACTGCTCGCCGAGCTGCGCGGGGTCCTCCGCTGGCACAAAGGGCTACGGCGGTTGCTTAGCGAGGTCGAGGAAAAGGCCGAGCTGGTCGTCCCGCCGCGCACCGTGAACGTGCCCAACATCTCGTCCGGTGACAACCGCGTGCTGGAAACCGCGGTCGCCGGTGCCGCCGGCTACGTCGTCACCAACGACCGCGCCCTCCTCGCGCTGCAGGAGTTCGAGGGGGTTGTCATGGTCACGCCATCCCGCTTCCTGAGGATCCTGAACGCCAAGGCGAAAAGTACGAACGCAGACATCGCCGGCCACGGTACCGAGGATTCGGAAGGGAGGGGCGTCGGGCCGTAGTACACCAAGTCTCCCGGCTGTTCCCTGTATATGGGACGGCCGCCCTGGCTCATCGTCGCAGCCGAAGGCGCGTGCGCCACATGCACCGGTGGCATGATGTGGTCTCGCCCCCAGGTCTGGATCTTCCAGTCCCACCAGCCCGCCCGAGGCAATGTGAACCGGGCCGCGTAATGGCCGGCGGCACCTTCGTCCACGGCCAGAGCGCTCACCCGATCTCCGCTCTCACGGTGCACCAATACCACGCGAGCATCGGAGCCTGCCGCGGGCCGGACACCATGCTGAAGCACCATGAAGCCGACGGTCTGTTCCTCCCCGACGGCGACGCCCTCCAGAAGGCTGTCGAGGGTGACAATCGCCCATCCCCCAGCTTCGGCAGTTCGAACCGTCAGGAAGATCAACCCTGCGGCCAGCAGCAACTGTTTCATGGCAGGCCTCCCGTCTGTTTGGCCTGTATACAACCCTGGAACCGATCGCGTTCCAGCGTTGTAAGAGAGGTAGGATCCGTCCATGGAAGAAGCAGCTCTGGTAGAGGGAGCCAGGCAAGGGGACGCGTCGGCTTTCGAGTCGCTGGTCGCAAGCCACCGTGACCTGATGGTGCGGGTCGCTTATCTCATCACGGGAAGCGCGGCCGAGGCGGAGGACGCGGCTCAGGAGGCTCTTGTCAAGGCGTACTACGCGCTGCCCCGTTTCAGGGCGGGCGCTCCCCTCCGTCCCTGGCTGCTCCGCATCGCCGCCAACGAGGCAAGGAACCGTCGCAAGGCTGCGGTCAGGCGTTGGGGATTGTCCGTGCGAGCGCCCACGCCTGAGGCCGGGCCATCCCCTGAGATGGCTGTGTTGGAAGCGGAGGATCGGCGTGCCGTCCTCGAAGCGCTCCAAGAGCTTCGGGAGGAGGACCGGCAGGTCATAGCCCACCGCTACCTGTTGGAGCTAAACGAGGCTGAGACGGCCGATGCCCTCGGCTGGCCCCGAGGCACCGTCAAGTCTCGTCTTTCCCGGGCCCTGACCCGGCTTCGCGGCAGCGTCGCCCTGCGGGCCTACCTGGCAGTCGCGGCTCTCCTGGCTATCCTCGCGGGAGTGCTGGTAGCATCACCTGACCTGAGGACGGCCATCGCCGACCGCCTGGGCATTCGCGGTGTCGGGATCACTCACGTCCCGGAACTGCCGGTGGGGTCGTTGCCTGAGGCCCTCGAAGGCCGAGGAGGCGCATCACCCGAGCCCTTCGGCGGCCGTATCAGCCTGGAGGACGCCCGGCGCCGGGCAGAGTTCACCCTATTGCTGGCGCAGAACCCTCCGGACCGAGTTTACTTCTCGGACGGCATCCCTGGCGGGCGCGTTTCGCTGCTGTACGGCGACGTCCTCCTGACGCAGTTCCGGGGTGACATCATGGGCGGGAACGTGGCCGGAAAAGGCCTCGCCCCCGCCACCCGCATGGAACTGGTCACCGTCAACGGCGGTCCTGGTGTTTGGCTGGAGGGCGCGCCACACACCTTCTTCTTCCGCGACGCGACCGGCAACATGCGTCCCGACACCATCCGCCTCGCCGGCAATGTCCTTCTGTGGGAGCAGAACGGGCTCGCCGTGCGGCTCGAAGGCGTCTCCACCAAAGAACAGGCTCTCCGCCTTGCGAACACCGTCCGCTAGACGTTTTGTTAGTGTATGCCCGCCATCACCCTGGAAGATGTCCGCATGGTCTTCCGGACCACCACCGGCCTTATTCGTCGCCATACGAAAGAGGTCGTCGCCCTCGATGGCGTCTCCCTGGAGATCGAGCCGGGTGAGCTCTACGGCCTCTCAGGCCCCAACAGCGCCGGTAAGACCACTGCCGTCAAACTCCTCACCACTCTCCTCATCCCCACCTCCGGTCACGCCTCTGTCCTCGGCCGGCATGAAGCAGAAGCTCCATATCGCCCGCTCCCTGCTGCACGACGCCACCGTCCTCTTCCTCCACGAGCCGGCCCAGGGCCTCGACCCCGTGGCTGCGCGCGAGCTGCGCGAGACCGTGCAGCAGCTCCAGGCGGGAGGGCAGGACCATCCTCCTCACCACTCACTACATGTTCGAGGCGGACGCCCTCTGCGACCGCATCTCCGTCATCAACCACGGCAAGATCATCGCCCGTGGCACGCCGGAGGAGCTGAAGGCGCTGGTCCCGGACCTGACCGTCGTCGAGATGGAGGTATTTGGGATTAGCCCTATGCTTATCGAGAAAATCCAGCGCTGGAGTTCGTCGACTGCGGTCGCCGAGGACCAGGGGCCGCGTCAGCTCCTGTGGGTCCAGACCGCCCTCGGCGCCAAGGCCATTCCCGTCGCCCACGAGCGGTTTCTCGTTTGATCTTGGCAGATAGCAACATTCTCAACTACGCCGTGGGTAGTGACCACCCCCTCCGTCATCCTTGCGCCCAGTTGTTGCACGCCCACACGGACCGGCGGATCGAGCTAACCACCACCATCGAGGTTATCCAAGAGTTTGCCCACATCCCCTCGAGGCGGCGATCACGAGAAGTCGTCGTCGCCCTCGCCCGTCAGTACGCTGCTGCCTTCGACCTCGTAACCACGCAGTCAGACGACCTCAGCCTCGGGTTAACACTCTACGAGACCTACCCTCAACTCGGGGCCTTCGACGCCATCCTCGCCGCCGTAGCCCTCAACCGCCGCGCCGAAGCCCTCGTCTCGGCTGACCGAGCCTTCGGCTTCGTCCCGAATCTCCGCTGGGTCGATCCGGCGGCGCCGGCGCTGAGCGGTCTCCTCGCCTAAAGCGCGCCCGCCGCTTCCTCATACCAGGCCCGCCAGACTCCGCTGTAACGGGGCCTGCCCGCCTTCGCGATGGCCTGCTGGAAATGGGGCAGCTCGAAGTGGCTGGGGCCACCCATGAACTCCTCTAGCTGCGCCCGGGTTACATACGGGTGGTCCATGCCCGCCATAACGCAGGCGATGTAGTTCATCTCCGCCTGGTGCTCCAGGTGGATCATGTCCGTCACCGACCGCTCCATGCTGGCCCCCGCGGTCACGGCCCCATGTCCGAACAGGAGCAGCGCCCGGCCGGAACCGAGGAGGCGGGCGACCTCCGTACCCTCTGCGTCGGTGGTGATGATCTTCTGCTTGGGATAGACCGGGAGCGGATCCATCACCAGCTGGTTTCCTTCGTTACACATGCTACGAATCGCCTTGCCGACGACGGACATGATCACGGCGTATTTGGGGTGCACGTGAACCACCGACTGTACGTCCGGGCGGGCCTTGTAGATGCAGGAGTGGATCTTCACTTCGAAGCAGGGCACTATCTCAGGAGGGCCCTCCACCAGGTTGGCCTCCAGATCGCAGACCACAAGGTCCTCCGGGCGCATCCGGGCCAGGGTATCGAGGCGGTAGCCCCGGCCCTTCACCACGAACTTACCAGGGTCGCCTGGCACGCGCACGCTCACGTGCCCCAGGGACGCGCGCACCCCGGCCGCGAGTCCAAAGTCGGTCAGCATGCGGGTGCCTACGGCCACTTCGCACCGGGTTTCGTCGAATTGCATATGTTCTCCTTTACGCATCACGCATCACGCATCAGGCACCATCGGTCCTAGGGTACCAGAGTCGTGCTCAAGCGCCTGGCCTCAGGATCGCCTGCGAAGTCCTCTCGCCGTGGCAGTACATAGGACCATCCCCGAACCCGCATCTCCTCGGGATGCTGGGCTACGTAGGGCTCGATCCCCTTGAGCAGGTCCTTTGCCCCCTGAAGTAGGATCCGCCGCATCGCGATGATGGCCATGTCGCTGGTGCCGAGGTGCTCCTTAGTGCGGTCTACGATGGCCCCCATGCCTGTGGTCACCGCGGCGTCCTGCTCCCGGATTCCGGCGATGCCGGTAAAGGACTTGGTGCGCTGCACCTCCCGATCGATGAAGAAGTGGTTGGAGACGTTGGCCCGCAGGTACCCCGTCGCTGGGTCCAGGCTCGCTATGTGGGGATTCGGACCGCCCGTCATGGCGAAGACTTCCTGATCCGTGAGGGGTTCGAAGGGCGACCAGATGATGTCCCAGGTGTCCGTCCACTCATCGTCGACCGGCACCCAAATGTGGCAGTGGGCCCGTTTCTGGTCCAAGGGCCCAGCGATGAAGGTGTAGAAGGGCAGGATCCACTGGTTGATGCGCCAGTAGTAGCTGTCCGCCTCCGCGTTCCTGCGGGCCGCGATCTGCATCCCGTAGGACGTCGGCTGGATGATCCACTTGGGCGCCCGATCGAGGGAGGCGTAGCGGGATTGGACCGGCGCGCTCTGCGGGTCTTGCAGGGAGAGGAGGTCCTTGTGCAGAAAGCCGATGTGGCTTGAGTCGGCGTCGCCTTCCATGGCCTGGACCCAGTTCCCGTTGTGCCGGTACTTGGTGACGTACCGCTGATTGTCCGGCACCCGGGCGAACTCCACCTGGGGCAGACCGGGCATGAGCTGCTTAGGGCCCATGAAGGCCCAGATGATCCCCGCCCACTCCCGGGTTGGATAGACCAGGGGGCGGACCTTGTCCTTGAAGACCGAGCCGGC
>CAZPYZ010000156.1:0-8464 GCA_964590215.1 uncultured Dehalococcoidia bacterium
CTCAATGCGCTCCAGGTCCTCTGGCGTGAAAATCCGGTAGCCGCTCTCCGTGCGTCGGTGCCGGGGCAGCAGCCCGGCCGCCTCGTAGTAGCGGATGGTGTCGACCTTGAGCCCCGTCGCTCCAGCAAGCTCCCCTATCTTCATCACTGCCTCCCTTCTAAGAGACACGATAAACCCTTGAGCCGGCTCCAGAGTCAAGGGCCTTCGCGGTCTTGCCGGATCAAGGTTCTTGGGCTAGACCGCCGAGCGCCTTGGGGCGGGCCTATGAGCAGGCGATTGGAGGGAGTAGGCGCGTTGAAACAGCTGGCCGTCCCAATGTTGGCCGGCGCACTGAGCGAGTCGGTTGCCCGCCGGAAAATTGGGGATTGACTCTGGACCCGACTACAGGGTCTATGCTGACGGCAGTGTATGGAAAGGAGCGACCAGGATGGCACAGCAGACGGTCGTGTTGAAGATCGAAGGGATGACGTGCGAAGGGTGCGCGCAAAGCATCCAGTTCGCGCTGAAGCGGCAGCGAGGAGTCAAACGGACGAAGATCGACTGGCGGACGGGCACCGGCGAGGTCACCTTCGATACCGAGGCGACCGTTGAGCAGGACATCCTAGAAAACCCGGTGTTCGAGGACCACTACAAGGCGGTCCTGGTACCCGGACGGGGCTGTTGCTGATGAAGCGGCTCGGGGGCTACGCGGCCCTGGCCACCGCGTTCATGGCCTGCCCCTGCCACCTGGTGCTGACGCTTCCCCTGGCGACCGCCGTGTTAGGTGGCACCGCTCTTGGCGCTTTCCTTGCCGATAATCCCGGCCTGGTGTTCGGCTTGTCCCTCGCCTACTTCGTGGGCGCGCTGCTCATCGGGCTGCGTCTGCTCAACCAGAGGACGACGCTTAATGATCAGGAGTGCAGCGACTGTCTGCCGGAAACGCGAGACAGGGAACTCCCTCTTCAGCGTCCTGGCTGAAGCCGGCTCCCTCGGCAGCCTGGGCGCCCTCGCAGGCCTGGCCTGCTGCGGCCCCTTCTTCGCCGGCTGGCTGGCCCAGCTCGTGTTCGCGGCAGGCGGCGTTGCGGGGCTCTACTTCCTCGTTCGGTACGAGGCGCCTATCCTTCTTGCCGTCGCCGCCCTCAGCGGCGTAGCGGCGCGTTTTGGCGGCGGCCGGTACCGGAGCATCAATTGGACCCTGGGCGGGCTGGCCCTGTTCTTCGGTATCCTCCGCATCGTCTGGGATCTCAATTACGAAGTGGTCATGGCAGTGCCTCTTGCCTATTGGGCCTTCGTCTACCGGCAGCCCGCCTTCGCTACGGTTGCCCTGCTGGCTCTTGGACTTCGGCTGGCCCTAACGCTCAGGCAGCGGGGGCTGCTTGTGAGGCGCCATGCCGGCTGAGATGGAACAGGACCTTTCAGCCCATCGTCGCATTCCTCCTCGAGGAGTGGCAGCGGCCACTGCGGATCACCCCGCCCCAAGGCCGACACAGACTGCCCGATCCAGAGCAGAGCGAATGGGGGGTGCATGAGGGGCCTGAGTAGAGGGAGATCCCAAAGAAGGCCCCCGGCCGTAACCTCACGACCGCTTGGGCCCTACCTGAACCAGTTCGTGGTGTTCGATGATCCCGCAGACGCATGCTTCAGCGTTCATCGTCTGGGCCGCCTCTTCCCTCAGACCCACCAGTTCCTCCCGAAACGCCGACAGTGCGCGGAGCTGCTGGTCAACGCCCGCGATCTTGTGGTCGATGAGACCGAGAACATGCTGGCAGGGCTGCCGCCCATCACCCCGCAGCACCAGGATCTCTTTGATCTCCTCCAACGTGAGGCCGATGGCCTTGGCCTTCAGGATGAACTGCAGCCGGTCCCGGTCGCCGGCGCCGTAGAGCCGGTAGCCGGCCGCGGTCCTGCGCGGCTGCGGCAGTAGGCTGACCTGTTCGTAGTACCGGATGGTCTTGGGATTCAGGCCCAACTGCCCGGCGAGCTGGCCGATGCGCAAACGGGGACCACGATTGGTCGGTGGCACGGCTCCCATGTCGCTACTCCTTCAGTTCTCCTTGGTACCCCAGGAACTCCAGCTTCGCGAGGACCTCCCCTAGTGGGGTCCGCGCCGGGTCCAGGGTGAGCAGAATCCGCTGGGTCCGGTGGTCCGCCTTGACGCGGCTGACGCCCGGCAACCTGCCGAGCACACTCTCAATGCGGCTCTCTCAGCCGTCGCAGTGGATCGCGTGGCCGGCAACCGTCAGTTCAATGGTTCCCTGTTCGCTCATTGCTCTGCCTCCCTGGTTTGCCTCTGCTACGAAAAGAAGGGGAAGAAGATCCTGGTGAAGAGATCATTGCCCTGGAGCACAAACGCTACCGTCAGGGCGCCGGCTGCCAGCATGAACGCCCCCGCCACTCGCCGGATATCCGCGATACTTCCTCGCAGCGGCCGGATGATCTGCGGAGATACCCCTGCCAGCGCGGTGACGCCGACCATCAGCGCGCCCATAGTGGCAGAGAAGATCACGAAAGCCCCCAGCGCGGTCCAGAAGCTGCCCGCGGTGAGCGTGTACAGAACCAGGGCGAGCATCAGGGCGCCGGTGCAGCCGATCCCTATCAGGTTGTAGAGGGCGCCGTAGAGGAAGGTCGAAAGAGCCGGCCGCTGTGCAGGAGGCCCACCCGGCGTCACCAGGGCGCCGAGCCGCCCCAGGGGCCCCCAGCTCAAGCTTCCCCCGCTCAGATACACGGCGCCCAGGTAGGTCACGAACAGGCCGCCGAGCAGGCGCGGCGCCAGCACCACCCAGGGGTCCTCCCGGGGGTCGGCGTTAAAGGGGGCGCCTGCGCCCAGAGAGGCTATGGCCACCCCCACGACGACGTTGACGATGACAACCCCCAGAGCCGCAAGCAGCCCGAGCCACAGGGACCTGGCCAGGCGCGCCTCACCCTGCACGGCCTCCAACTGGTAGGTCATGTAGCCGGGGAGCAACGGGAACGCGCAGGGCGAGAAGAAAGCCGCCACGCCCATCACCGCCGCCAGGGCGAACGTGTCGACCCTCGAAAAGGCGTCGGGGACCATCAGCCCGTACACGAATCCCAGGAAACCGATGCGGTAGCCCGCTATTCCCAGCGCCACGGCGCCCAGGGCGAGCAGGTTGGGGAGCCAGTTGCCCGGCTCTATTGGCCCACGTCTTGTCTCGCTTACACTGGCCATCTCTTCTCCTCCACCAGCCCTTTTGCCTCTAGTATTGACCTTCCACCTGACTGGAATGTCAAGATGGGGGTGAAGGAAAACTTTCCAGTTTGGATGGGAGGCGCCTTATGAGGCGGTGGGATACAGTCTGCGGCGCCTGCACCAGCGGCGTATCGGTGGTCTGCATGAGCAGCATGGCCACGGCTTTTGCGGCCGCGGGAACCGCGGTGGGGGCCAGCGCCGCCGGGACCGCCGGTATGGGCAGTATGAGCGGCATGGCCGGACCGGTTAGCGGGAGTGCCGCCCCCACCTCCTTGTCGTTTCTTCCGGGGCTTCTGGAGAGCGTCGGGCTCGGCTTCCTGAATCAGGTCCCAAACGAGGTCTTACAGCCCTTGTTGATCGTCTTGCTTACCATCACCGTCACCGCGGCTTTCGTCGCCTACCGGGGGTACGGCCGCCCTCATGCCCTCGTCCTCACCGTGGTGAGCGCTGTTGCGATGTACGGCAGCATCTATGTCTGGATGTCCGATCTTGCTTACCTGGCAAGCCTGGCCGGCCTCATCGGGGCCGCAGTCTGGGGCGTCTACCTCGCCCGGCATCCTGCGGGGCCTTCAGTCTTCCCTCTCCCGCAGGAAGAGGGCTAGGGTGCGAGCTGCCCCAGGGCGCTACCGCTGCCCGCCCGGCCAGCTCAGGAGGGGCATGTTCACCACGGCGCCGAGGCGCTGAAAGGCGACGTCTCCTCGAGTCTCAGCCGCCTGCGATGCGCATAGCGTTGGCCGGCTCCTGAATCAGCACGGATGCCTCATCAGCTTCGCCCTGGCCCATATCATGTGGGGCATGGCTCCGGGAGGTGTACTGGCTTGGGGCCGGACCGGGACCAGCGGCTGCCGCAGAGCTCTCGCTTAACCGAAACGCTGAATTGATGAGGGCGGGCCGGTTCACGCCCTCCTCGGCCTGTATAGATTGCCCAGTCAATGGGAAGGAGGAGAACCAAATGGCCGATATCAAGGTGTACGGGGCGCCCTGGTGCCCCGACTGCAAGCGTTCAAAAAAGTTTCTCGCTGAGCATCGGGTCCCCTATGACTGGATCGATATCGACCAGGGCGCGGAGGGCTTGCGGTACGTCGAGCAGCTCCAAGGAGGCGGCCGGACCATTCCCACCATCGTGTTCCCGGATGGCAGCTTCCTGTTAGAACCCGCGGATGACGAGCTGGCCCGAAAGCTCGGCCTCACCCTTGAGGCGTCGCGGGCCTTTTATGACCTGGCGATTGTTGGAGGAGGACCCGCCGGGCTGAGCGCCGCGATCTACGCCGCTCGGGAAGGCATAGAGGCCATCGTCATCGACCGAAGCGCGCTGGGGGGCCAGTCAGGGGTCACCGAGCGGATCGACAACTATCCAGGCTTCCCGGAGGGGATCGGGGGTGCCGAGCTGGCTGCCCGGTTCGTGGCACAGTGCCAGCGTTACGGCGTCGAGCTGCTGCCGGCTGTGGAGGTGGCATCCCTCCGTAGGGATGGGGATGACGTGGCGCTGGTGCTGGGCAGCGGACAGGAGATCTGCGCCCACGCCGCGATCGTAGCGACGGGCTCCTCCTACCGGCGGCTGGGAGTCCCAGGCGAGGATGAGCTCATCGGCGCGGGTGTGCACTTCTGCGCCACCTGCGATGGACCTTTCTACAAAGGCGCCTCAGAGCTCCTTGTCATCGGTGGCGGCAACTCAGGCCTCGAGGAAGGACTCTTTCTCAGCCGCTTCGCCGAGCGGGTCCGTGTTGCCGAGTTTAACCCAGAGCTGAAGGCGTCGAAGCTGCTGCAGGACAAGGTGTTCAACCACCCGCAGTTCGAGGTCCACACCAATACGCAGATTACCGAGCTGCGGGGCCGGAAGAAGCTCGAGGAAGTGGTGGCCCGCCACCGCACCACGGGAGAGGAGTACCGATGGCATCCCGCAGCCGCCCTCGTCTTCATCGGCCTTCAGCCGAACACGGGCTTCTTGAAGGGTGCTGTGAACCTGGACCAGTGGGGTTTCGTGGTAACCGACAACGGGTTCCAGACGTCGCTGCCGGGGGTCTTCGTGGCGGGAGACGTGCGCCAGGGCTCCACCAAGCAGTTGGGGGCAGCGGTGGGTGAGGGGATTACCGCGCTGCTCATGGTACGGGAACACCTGAAGGAGCACCACCACCTGGCCGCACGAGCGGTGAACGATTGAGGGATTGGCGGCCAGCCTGTGCTTGGCGGAACTGCTCCTCGGCCACCTTGCCGCCGAGAAAGTGCTGTCCCCCATCCGGCCGCTCTGAGGCAGGCCGGAGCCCGATCATCTCCCGGTAATAGTTGGCGTTCTGCCCGCCGCCCCGCTTCAGGTCCCGGGTCCGCAGGATCTCCTCCAGGGAGCCGCGAATATCTGGCTCAACCGTCCAGGAGGCTCGATACGCGACGTGTCCGGTGTGGTCGATGATCCAGGACATGTTGGAGACGCCGCCGTAGCGCCGGTGCACCTTTCCGTAAAGGCTGTCGACGACCATGGGGCGGGTCATGCCGCGCTCGCGCAGGGCCTTTGCATGGAGCAGTTTCTGTTCGAAGTACTGGTGGGGCGGGTAGTGCTCCCCGGGATGAGCCTCTCGCACGTAGACAAAGAGGAAGTGGGCCTGATCCGCGAAATCCCTCGCCAATTCCTCCATTCGCGGAACCTCCGCGATGCAGGGCGGTCAGGTGATGCTGCCGAACTCGATGGCGACGGGCTTGCCCCGCAGGCTCGAGAGGGTCAGCTCGCCGCCTTCGAGTCGCGAGAGCGTGAAGTCCGGGGCCATCTCTCCGACCTTTGGGGATCGGGAGCGAAAGAACTCGTGCTCAGCGGTCTTCGGTTTCCAGACTACCAGGTTGTAGAGGCCGCCAAGGAACTCGGGCGACTCGGCGAGCTCTGGGTCCTCCAGCGCCTCTGCTGCAACGGCTGCGGCTTGATCAATGGCTTCCTGGACCATGGGGCTACCTCCGAACTTTGTCGTGCCCATGTTATTTCAGCGTCTGCAGAAAGGCCAGCAGGTGGCTGATCTCTTGCGGCGTCAAGCTCAGGTTCGGCATCATCGTCCCGGGTTTGGCTGCCGGCGGATCCCTCAGCCAGCGGCGCAGGTTCTCCGGGGTGTTATCAAGCGTGCCGCCGGCTATCTTTGGCCTCCCGACGGGATCCCCTACACCATCCAGGACCGGGCCCACGGTGCCTCTTGCCTCCGGGACCTGCTGGATGGTGTGGCAGGCGATGCACCCCTTAGATGTCACCAACTGTTTGCCCGCGTCGGGCGAGCCTGGCCCGGCTGCGATGGGCCCACTGGGAGCACATGTCACGGCGGTCAGCAGAGAAGCTGCCAGCGTTATCAGGCCTCTCGTCATGCTGCCGCCAGGAGCTCCTTTACCAGGGTCTCGATCTGGCCTCGGGTGAGGATGCCCGTGTGGCGCTTGTGGAGTCGTCCCTCCGCGGTATAGAACAGGGTGGTTGGCATTCCCAGGATCTCGAACGACCGAACTACGCTGGGATCAAATGTGGTTGCCGTGCCATAGCTGATATTCAGCTCCCGCAGCAGGGCCCGACCGTCCTGTCTGCTGCCCAACCCGAGAAACGGACCAACGTCGATGCCTAAGATGATGACCTGTTCTCGGTACTCCTCATGGACTTTCTGGAAGTCCGGCATTTCAGCCCGGCACGGCGGGCACTGCCCCGCCCAAAAATTTACGACCACGGGTTTGCCACGACCAACGACCTGCGAAAGCGCTGAGACGTC
The DNA here is from genome assembly GCA_964590215.1 of uncultured Dehalococcoidia bacterium. Lineage (GTDB taxonomy): Bacteria > Chloroflexota > Dehalococcoidia > SHYD01 > SHYD01 > CAZPYZ01. The sequence continues at coordinate 6,916 of CAZPYZ010000156.1, forward strand.
CTTCGGCACTCCAGGGGATCCTTGGTACATCACCAGCGGCACCTGGGGCAGCCCCTCCGGCGCCTTGTGGGTGGCTGCCGGCGGCGGGCTTGCCGTGCAACCGATTGCTATTAGTAAGAGGGCGATAACCACCCCCAACGTTCGAATCATGGAACGGCTCTCTATGCCTTTCGGGATAGCAACCGGCCTCAGCGTAGCCCTCCGCCTGACCTGACTCTGTATGCTGCCTTACATATTCGAAAATCCCCTCTCGACTATGCTCCTGACCACCGGGAAAGACGGTGACGGAAGCATGACGCAGGCGTTCATGTGGGTGGCCGCCCGCTTAATGCAGAGTGCGTGCCACGACCGCCTTCCGGTCCCGGTGGAAGGACTATCATCCCGCAACCGAAATCTACACCCCCTGGCAGAATGTGCTCTCCCTTACATACGGAGAGGCAGAGAGCTGGGTAGCCTGAAGGTAACTCACCAGGAGGTCATGTCGGGTCATGGGTCAAGACGTATTGCTGCAGGTGGTCATCGCGGAGCACTGTTCGGGATGTGATGAAGCCGCCCGTCTGTACCAACGCCTGCGGGAAGCCCGCCCGCACGTTGCCATTGAGCTGATAGACCTGACGGTAACTCCCGAACTCAAGCCCGACGCGGTGGTGGCGGTACCTTCATACGTCATCAATGGCAGGCTAGCCTTCGCAGGCAACCCACGCTGGGAAGATCTGGTTGAGCGTTTGGGTGCCGCAGAGGGGATGGTGAGTTCCCCGGGCCGGCCGCTCCAGGTGTACGGGACGAGATGGTGTGGGGACTGCTGGCGGAGCAAACGGCTGCTTGATAGGGCGGGTGTCCCTTACGAGTGGATCGACATCGACCAGAATCGCGATGCAGCCCGCTACGTCATGAAGGTGAACGGCGGGCTGCGCCGCGTCCCGACCGTCGTGCTCCCCGACGGATCGGTGCTGGTGGAGCCCTCTGACGTGGAGCTGGCCGAGAAAGTGGGATTCTGGTAACAGCATGTCCTCGCTGCATGGAGGAACGCCCCTTGGGGCGCGGGAACGCCCAGTGTCGATCGTGGTGTACCGAGTGACCGGGCGCCAGGGACCTTTCACCATCCCTGACTCCTTCTGTGAGGAATGCGACCTCACGGTGGCCGTCGCCCGACGGGTCGCGGGCCGCCTCGGTCCGGAGGCAGTCTCGGTTGAGGTAAAGCCGTGGATCCGGCACCTGCCGGAGGCGCTTGTGAAAGGCGGCTGGCATCCGCCGGTCGTCACCGTCGCCGGGAAGTTGTTGACCCAGGGTGTTGTGCCGCGAGCGGAGGTGCTGGAACGCGCGGTCCTTAAGCTCCGCGGGCCGAAGGCGCCCGGTTGATAGGTGGTTGCAGCCGGATGCCCTGGGCCGCTGCGCGACCCAGGACTCCCGCCCTCCCCGCATCGGGGCGGGAGTCCCTGGGTTAGCGAACCCGCACGGACTCTTCCCGGACGCCGCTTGTCTCTCGGTCTTCCCGGCCCGGCTTGAAGTCCATGATTTCCTTGTAGTAGGGATTTACCCGGACGCCGTT
>CAZPYZ010000157.1:0-8461 GCA_964590215.1 uncultured Dehalococcoidia bacterium
AACATTACCCGGGTGAGCGCGCCGAGGCTATCGAGCATCTCGACTTCGCCATCGCGGAGTTCCGGGAGATGAAGATGCAGCCGTCGCTGGAGCGGGCGCTGAAGCACAAAGGGCTGCTCGGCGCCTGAGCACCCTGTTTGAACCTGACCCGGAAGGAGCGGGGATGACCAACGCTGATGCGTACGCGGCGATGGTGGAGGCCCGCCTGGCCCAACAAGCGCGTATCGGGGGCCACGAGGAGTAGCGGCGGCCAAGGTCCGCGAGGGTATTCAGAGGCAAATGGATCGAGGGAACATATGGCGACGTTGACTGGGGGGCAGGCGCTGGTCCAGCAACTGAAGAAAGAGGGGGTGTCCGTCATTTTCGGTCTGCCGGGCGTGCAGCTAGACTGGGCCTTCGACGCCCTCTATGAAGAGCGGGATCACATCCGGGTCATCCACACCCGTCACGAGCAAGCCACCTCCTACATGGCGGACGGGTATGCCCGCAGCAGCGGCGGCATTGGCACCTGCCTGGTGGTGCCGGGGCCGGGCCTGTTGAACGCGGGGGCCGGCCTCGCGACGGCCTACGCCTGCTCCTCGCCGGTGCTCTGCATCGCCGGCCAGATCCCTACGGAGGCCATCGGGCTGGGTCGGGGCATGCTTCATGAGATCAAAGGCCAGCGGGAGGCCATCGGCTGCGTCACGAAGTGGACGGGACGGGCCGCCGGCCCGACAGAGGTACCGGGCGTGGTCCACGAGGCCTTCCACCAGTTGCAGACTGGGCGGCCGCGGCCGGTGGAGATCGAGGTGCCGCCCGATGTGTTGAGCGCCCAAGGGGAGGTGCACCTGTCGGAGCCGGAAAGGTTTCCTCGATTTCCGGGCGACCCAACTCTGCTGGCCGCGGCCGCTAAAGCGCTGGGCCAGAGCGAGCAACCGCTCATCTTCGCCGGTGGTGGGGTGATCTCCAGCGGGGCGTGGGCAGAGCTACGGGAGCTCGCGGAGCTGCTGGAGGCTCCGGTGGTGATGACCAGCGGCGGCCGCGGCGCGATCTCCGACGACCACTACCTGGCGCAACTGCCCTGGGCCGGTCAAGCATTGCTGTCCACGGCCGACGTAGCGCTGGCGGTGGGTACCCGCCTGCTCCCCCGGACGCCCCTGAACTTCCACGGCCGGACCCTCATCCAGTTGGATATCGATTCCGAGGAGATCGGCCGGAACCACCGGCCAGACATCGGCATCGAGGGGGACGCGAAGCTGGGCCTCGCGGCGCTTGTGGACAGCGCGACGCGGGTTAACCGCCGGCGCCCGTCTCGAAAGGAAGATCTGCTGGCCCTGAAGGCCCGAGCCCGCAATGAGCTAGAGGGCGATGAGCACCGGGCCCCCTTAGGTCTGGCCATCCGCACGGAGCTGCCCGAGGACGGCATTTTCGTGAGCGAGAGCACTCAGGTGGGCTACTGGAGCAGTGCCGGGGGCTTCCCGGTTTACCAGCCACGTACCTTCATCACAGCAGGCTACCAGGGCACCCTTGGCTACGGCGTGCCCACGGCCATGGGGGCCAAGGTGGCCAACCCGGACAAGAAGGTGGTGGTCATCGCGGGCGATGGCGGCTTCATGTACAACGTGCAGGAGCTGTCCACGATGGTCAGGCACCGCATCCCGGTGGTGGCGGTGATCTTCAACGACAATGCGTACGGCAATGTGCAACGGAGCCAGCAGACCCGCTTTGATGGCCGCTACATCGCGTCCGACCTCTACAACCCGGACTTCGTGCGCTTGGCAGAGTCCTTCGGGATTCTGGGGATGCGGGCTCGCGGCGCTTCGGACCTGCAGCGATGCCTGAGAGAGGCACTAGCCGCTGATGCGCCGGCCCTCATCGAGGTGCCTGTGGGGCCGATGCCGTCGTGGAACTTCGCGCGGTAGGCGCCCCACCTGGAACCTGGGGACCCGGCCCGGGAACCCTGCCTGGGACCGCCGGCCTCCTGCCTGCCCTTCGGCCTTCCTCCCGGCAGCCTGGAAGGCTGCGCTCCCAGGCCCGAGTGGGCTCGCTCATTCAGCCTGCCCGAGGCTGCGCAGGCTGGAAAGCGTGCACCACCGAGGTGACTGGCATTAACGGGAGCAGGGCCGCATGCAACGGGGAAACGAGAATCCGGTTTTCCGAGGATGGAAACGAGGATCAAGGCCGGTCGAAGCGGCCTTGGTCACCAAGCCGAAAATGCTCAAGGAGGAGACGATGCCTATTGGTGAAGAGATCCAGGCATTCTGGACTGGGACTCGGGAAGCGCTGGACAAGGAGCCGGCGAATCCTCAGGTGGAACCTGTCGAGTCAACAGACCCGCTTGTAGTGGAAGGGAATATCAAGACACGGACCATCTACCGGGTGACGCTATCCAGCTTCGAGGGGCGGCGCATCCGCGGCTGGTATGCGATACCCTCGGGCAAGCCGCCGGCGAGGGGCTGGCCGGCGATCCTGGAGGTGCCCGGCTACGGCGGGATCGTACCATTGCCGATCCACCTGGTGCAGTACGGCTATGCGACGCTGACCCTCTATCCCCGCGGCCAGGGTGAGAGCACCAAGGAGTGGCAGATTGAGCAGGGCACCAGAGTGGTTTATCACGTCACCGACCGCGACCGGTACTACTACCGGGGCGCCTACATGGACTGCGTGCGGGGTGTGGATTTCCTGTGCGGCCGGTCCGAGGTCGATGGGGGCCGCATCGGGGTTTGGGGCTTCAGCCAGGGAGGGGGATTGAGCCTCGCTACCGCTGCCCTCGACCGGCGTGTCTCGGCCGCCGTGGCCGGCGTGCCGTGGCTCTGCAACTTCCCGGTGGCGGTGGAGAGCACCACGCCGCCCTACTCCGAGCTGCACGATTATCTGGCGCAGCACCCGGAGCAGCGGGCACAGGCATTGGCTTCTCTGGCCTACTTTGACCAGCTCAGCCTGGCAGAGGGGATCCGCTGTCCAACGCTGGTCGCGGGAGCCATCGTCGACGAGGTACATCCGCTGCGCACGGTGATGCCGGTGTTCGAGAAGATCCCGTCGCTAAAGTCCATCGTCATCTATCCGGACACGGAGCATGAGTACCGAACGGACTTCACCAACCACGCCAAAGCCTGGATGGACAGGTACCTGCGCTGATCTCCGACGGGGCACAGAGGCGAGTATGCCACAGTCCAAGTGGGTCAGTTGTCATGACCGGAGTCGCCCCTCCCCGGATGGTGGGCCCACCCGCCCGCCCTCGGATGCTCCGCGGCTTTCCGGCCCCGCCCCGCGAGGCGTTCCAACTGAGCTCCTAAGCTCCTGCCAAGGCGGGGTTGCGAAAAGCCACAAGCGCGACAAGTGGCCCACTAGTAGTGGCGAGTGACCTCATACCGCCGAGCTACACGTGGCATCCTCAACCGGCCCAACTTTTGACCCAATTGTGCAGGTCCTGCGCCCCTAGCGGTCCTAGTCGGTGAAGCGGAGAGCCCCAGCAGTTCGTAGTGCGCGATGAGTAGGCTTACCTTTCCAGGCTATTCCCTACTCACTACGTCCTACGGACTCTGTCCGGCTGAATTGCAACATAGGTGCTTCTGGCTCCGGTTTGTACGGTGAGGATCTCACTACGTCCTACGCACTCTGCCCGGCTGAATTGCAACCGAAGTGTTGTGTTACAACAGCTCTGAGCCGGTAACTGACCTAACCTAATGAGGTGAATGCGATGCGTGTGCTGGTTCTTGGGGGTGGTGGATTCATTGGACCCCGGGTCATGGCAGGTCTAGTGGAACGGAGCCACGAAGTCGGGTGCATGGACGTGAACACTCAATCCCCGCTGCTGGCCCCTTTGAAAGACCAGGTCAAGCTGGTGCGGGGCGACGTGACGCTGATGGACGACGTGATGAAGGCGATGCTGGAGACAAAGCCGGACCGTGTGCTCAACCTCGCCTACGCGCTGGGGGCGGGCGAGGGGGATCCCCACGCTGCGGTACGGCTGAACATCCTGGGGATGGACAACTGCTTTGAAGCGGCGCGGCTGTGCGGGGTGCGGCGGGTGGTGTACGCCAGTTCTTTGGCGGTGTACGGCCGGCAAAGCCACTTCGGTGAGCGTGCGGTCACGGAAGAAGACCCACCCAACCCTGACAGTCTGTATGGTGTCTGCAAGGCCTTTAATGAGCGCCAAGCCGATTGGTACAACAAGGCATACCAGATGAGCATCACGGGTGTGCGGCCGGCCAATGTCACCGGGCCGGACAAGGTGCGAGGCTCGGTGGACCACGTGCAATGCATTACGCTGCCCGCGCGGGGCCAGCCGGCAGCCTTTCCGAACCGAGATACCATGCGCCTGCCCATCCACGTGGACGACATCGCAGACGTGTTCGTGCGGGTGACCATAGCGGAAACTACCAGCTATCCCATCTACAACTCCGGAGGGCATCCCGTGAGCTTGGGAGAGCTGGCGAACCAGGTGCGGGAGTTCCTTCCCGACGCCGAGATTAGCTTTCAGAAGGATGGCGGGAGGGAGGAGTCGGGATTATTCCTGATGGACAACACCCGGCTGCGGCAAGAGTTCGAGGTAGAGTACCAGCCGTTCCGTCAGCGCGTGCTGCAGATCATCAACGACGTGCGCCGGGAAGAAGGGCTGCCGCTTATCGAGACCGGACGAGCCTGACTCCGTTCGACGGCATCGGAAGGCGCAGGCCTCGTCCTTACGAGCCTCGGCAAGCGGTAGAGGCCGCCAGATAGCGGAAATGACATGCCAGCCGTCTGTCATTGAGAGAAGCGGTGGTGAGGACCAACCCAGTGGGGGCGACCCTTCGGCTCCGCTCAGGGCAGGCTCCGCAACCAGGGTGGGGGGAAGCGACGTGAGGAACTCTCCACCCCTCGCCCAGGTTGCTTCGGCCGCGAATCCTCGGTGACCGTTGGCAGGTCGCGCCAGGCCTTGCAATGACGGTACGTCGCATCGGGCGCTTGATGTCCCTGATGTCATGGAAAGAGAGCTCGCAGGCCGCGACTGCGCCCGTCGCGGCACGGGCGTTGTTTCCAAGCTGACCGGTGCCCGATGCCCAGCTATGGCTGGGAGCGTGTAGCGAGTGGGGCTTTCGGGGCCGCACTCACCGTGGCAGGACGGGCAAACGCACTAGCGACGCGCGGAAGCCGGGGCTGCCGCCTGGGCCTGGAGCATCTCGTCCCAGGGGCCGGGGAAGCGGCCCGTGGCGCCACCCGAGAAGGGCCGGTCGCGGCCCCACTCGGCCCTAGGCAGCTCGTAGTAGGTCTCGAGGCCGTTTCCGTCGGGGTCTTGGAAGTAAATGCCCATGGCGATGCCGTGGTCTGAGACGCGGTGGATGGCCACGCCCTTCTCTTTGAGCCGGTGGTACATCTCCTTCAGGTCTTCCAGGCTCGCCATCTTCAGGGCGAAGTGGTTGAGCCCGACCTGTCCTTTTTGCGGGCCGGGGGCGTTCTCGCCTGCCGGCGCCAGCGCGATATCGTGTCCGTGGTCAGGGTTGCCGGAGAGAAAGGCGATGCGCGGCTTGCCGTCCGGCCCGTCGATGGAGTCGGTGATGTGCAGGCCCAACACGTCGGCGTACCAGCGGCGCGAGCGGTCGACATTGCGGACATAGATGTTCACGTGGTCCAGGGAGACAGGGCCGGATGGCATCGTCGGTCCTCCTCAACAGGCTTAGGTGCCGCGCATTGTATCACCGCATGTCCATGAACAGCACGGGGCCGGGGCCTCGCGCCGTCCGCAGGGCGTTGAGCCGCTGGACCTCCGCACGGAGGCGCTTTAATGACCTTCTGCAGGACCGCTGCTCTGAACTGGGACGTCTTCGACGACGAAGGGCGTTACTTCAGGAAACAGGGCCAAGTAGGGGGAATGTCGGTACAGCCGGTTCCTCTGAGCGTTAGTGGCCTCTTCGAGGATTTCAAGCTGCTGAAAGCGCTCGATCAGTCTACCGGCTGTCATGAAGGTAACACCGAGAGCCTCGGACACCACCCTAGTGTTGACGACCGCTCGGTGAAACAGCAGGTCGAGCAGGCGGAAGGCGTTTATCCCCTGGCGTTCCCGCTGAAGGAGCTCGCGCTCTTGGCGCTGCAGTCCGGCTATCATGCTAGCCGTCTGTACCGCCTCGTCCGCCGTCTCTGCAACGCCCCTCAAGAAGAAACGGATCCATCCCTCCCAGTCACCGTCAGTCCGGATCGCCATGAGCCGGTCGTAATATTCGGCTCGATGCCGTTTCAAGAAGTAGCTGAGGTAGAGCAGTGGCTGTTGGAGCACGCTCTGACGGCAAAGCAGGAAGGTGATGAGGAGGCGCCCGACCCGTCCGTTCCCGTCCAAAAAAGGGTGAATGGTCTCGAACTGGGCGTGTGCGAGGCCGGCGTGCACCAGCACCGGTAAGCCATGGCCCTCATGCAGAAGGCGTTCAAAGTTGTCCAGGGCCACTGTCATCTCGGAAGGTGGTGGTGGTACGAATACGGCCTCAGAGGGCGACCTGCCGCCGATCCAGTTTTGCGACGTACGGAACTCGCCCGGCTGCCGGTCAGAGCCCCGCACGTCCGCAAGGAGTCTTTGATGGATCTCACGGATGAGGCGCAGCGACAGCGGGAGCGTCTCAAGACGCTCCAGGCCATAGTTCATCGCGTGAACGTAGTTCACTACCTCTTCCACATCGCGGGGGAGCGCCCGGCCCTTGGGATCGACCTCGTAGACGAGCACGTCGTTGAGGCTGCTCTGAGTACCTTCGATTTGAGAGCTGAGCACTGCTTCTCGACGGACGTACATCGCCACGAAGATGTCGGAGTCCGGGAGCGTATGGGCGAGGCCGTCCAGCCTGCCCAGCGCCTGGTCCGCGCGCGAAAGAAGGGCAACCAGGGGCGGGTCGAAGGCGACGGGCGGATCCGGAGGGAGCGGCGCCGGGATAAACGCCGTATAGCCGGCCGGCTGCCTGACGAAGTGCCCGGCCCTGGCGCTCGCAGTGCTCAAACGTCGGCTCACACGCCGGCTCCTCTTATTAACGGCAACTAGAATAAGGCGCCCACGTGGGCACCCTTATTATAGTTTTTAGGGGGTTTTTATAACAAGGGGGCGGGGGAGGCAGTCCATATTCACACGGATGAGCATAACGCCCCCTACTTCTGGCACTTCGGGCAGAAGTGGGTGCCGCGGCCGCGGAACATGATCCTCTGGACCGGCGCCCCGCACTTCGGGCAGGGGAGACCGGTGCGCCGGAAGACGTTGAGCTGGGTCTGGTGGGCCCCTTCAGCGCCGTCGGGGGTCACGAAGTCGCCGAGGGAGGTGCCGCGCAGGTCGAGGCCCTTGTTGAGAGCCGTGAGAATCGACGCGTGGAGGCGCTTAACCTCGGCCGGCTTTAGCTCGTCTGCCGGACGTTGGGGACGGATGCCGGCGAGAAAGAGGGACTCATCGGCGTAGATGTTTCCAATGCCGGCGACGACCTCCTGGCTCAGGAGGAGGGGTTTGATAGGCGCGCTCCGGCCCTTGAGACGCGCTGCGAGGAGCCTGGCTGTGAAGGAAGGGTCCAGGGGCTCAGGGCCCAGGTGGCCGACCACCTGCTCCGGGTCGTCCACCAACCAGACGCCCCCTAGCGTACGCGGGTTCACCAGCCAGAGCTCAGAGCCATTGTCCAGGCCAAAGCGGAGACGGGTGTATTTCGCGGGCTGGCGGGCCATCCAGGTCACGGATGAGTCTCTGGTCTCGGGTCTCTCGTCTCTACTCCCACTACCGGTTCCCACAGTCGGCACCGCATCGGTTGCTTGACTAGAGACCCGAGACTCGAGACCAGAGACCCAGAGCAGCGCTCCTCCCATCATCAGGTGGACGACGAAGGCGCCGCGGTCCAGGGGGAAGAGCAGAAACTTGCCCCGCCTCTCGGCGCCGCTGATCCTGCGCCCGATGAGGCCCGCCTGGAAGGCCTCCGGGTCGGGCGCCCGGACCATCCTGGAAACCCCTACCTCGACCCATTTGAAGGTGCGCCCGGCGACGTTCGGGCGGAGATCGCGAACCGTCGTCTCTACTTCCGGCAGCTCAGGCATCTGTCATGGGAGCCCGCCCCTCGGCGGGCGTGGCAATCTCCCCATTAAGCGGCACATCGGGCGCGATCTCGGACCAGAGGTCACGCCAGCGGGGGTTCATGCCGTCGATCAACTCCATCTTCTTCCGGCGAGGCCCGGCCTTGATCCGTTTCTCGTACCCAATGGCCTCCAGAACATCATCGAAGACTGCGTAGTATACCAACTGGTTAACGTTGTAGCGTGCCGTAAAACCAAGTACGGCTTTGGTCTTGTGTTGATACACACGACGGACTAGGTCGTTGGTAACACCGGTGTACAGGACCGTGCGCTCCTGATTCGTCAGGATGTACACGTAGTATTCGCGGTCCATGCTCTGCCTTGTCATTGACTTGAAAATGTGGCACAGCCGCCCTCGGCTGTGTCGGACTGCGGGCCGATTTTCATCCCCAGGAGTGCAGGCGCAAGCCGGCGTTGGCGA
>CAZPYZ010000158.1:0-8439 GCA_964590215.1 uncultured Dehalococcoidia bacterium
GTAGCGAACCACCGGGTGCCCGAAGCGTTCAAAAGCCCACCACACCCGCCCGGCCCCGGCGCCCGCCGGCTCGTAGGCGATCACCGTGTCTGTCGGGCGTATCCCCATCTCCCCCACGATCTGGGCGAACTCCTCGGCCGAGCAGGTCTCCATGCCGTCCCCGGCCTTGAACAGCGGTGTAGGGGCGTTGAGAGCTCCGGGTATGTGGCCCTCCCCGTAGTCCTTCGGGGAACGAGCGTCCACCACCCGGACGTCTGGATCCTCCAGGTGCGCGGCCAGCCACTCGGGCGTCTCGAGATACTCCGGATGAGGGTAACCGTGTGTTAGCGGCATGCCGTCTCCTCCATTTCATAGTAGGCCAATGCTTCAGCCAACTCAGGACAGGTCTGGAGGGGCGGGGTCCTCAGGACGGGCCGCCTTTATTGCCCGCACCAACCACCGCCTCCAGGGCACCAGCCACAGCACTACTGCACCCAGCGCTCCTCCATAGCGCGCCCCTTCGTCGGGCTGGAAGGGGGCTCCAGGTTGATAACCAATCAACGCTCCCAGATATCCGCCCCCGACCAGGCCGGCCACGAAGAACAGGGCTCCTACGGTCCGGGACAGGAAACAGCCTTCGACCGACGTGAATGGATTGGGTCTCTGAGGTCGCGCATCCATCATTCCGGCAGGTTTGGCCGGAAGTCCTTGAGCCGCAACTGCAACAGTCCGTGGCCGTCCAACCGGTCTAGCCCGATACTGTACACCACATCCAGCCGTCCCGTGGCCTCACCCAGCCGCTCCCCCATACCGAAGCCCATGGCCCGCCACGCGGTCCTCTCTTCCGACAATGTTAGCTCCAGGTGGGCGCCTTCAGCGCCGATGGCTCGGCCGCGGGAGACCTCAAGGCCGCGAGTGAGAAAGAGCGGCTCCGGGTTACCCGCGCCGAAAGGCGCCAGCTGATTCAACAGCCCCATGACGGCGCCGGGGAGCGATCTGAGGCGCGTGCTGGCCTCGATAGTGAGGACCGGCTGCAGCTCCTGGCCCTCCAGCGCCCTCGTCGCGGCCTGCGACAGCCGCTCCCGAAGCGCGGGCAGACGCGCGGTCTCAACAGTGAAGCCGGCGGCCTGAGGGTGCCCGCCGTACCGAAACAGCAGGTCGCGGCACTCGGACAGCACGCCCACGATAGAGACGCCGGGGATGCTCCGGGCGCTGCCACGGCTGTAGGTGGGCCCTTCTTCGACGACGATGGCCGGGCGATAGCGCTCCTCAGCGAGCCTCCCCGCTACCAGCCCGACCATGCCGACGGGGTAGTCCGGTCCCGACACCAGGATCAGCGGGACGTCCGCGGCGGGAAGAGACGCCCTGGCCCGCTCGACAAGCTCGTGGGTCAACTCCTGTCGCGTGCGATTCGTCGCGTCAAGCTGCTGGGCCAGGTCCTCCGCCTCCTTTGAGTTCGTGGCCATGAGCAGTTGGTAGCTGGCGAGCGCGTGCTCCAGGCGGCCCATGGCGTTCAGCCGAGGGGCGACCATAAACGCCAGGTCCCGCGCGTCCAGTGCGGCTGGGGTGAGGCCCGCGCGGGCGATGAGGGCCCGGAGCCCCGGCCTCGGATCCTTGCTCAACACCTGGAGCCCGGCCTGCACGATGCGGCGGTTCTCCCCCTCCAAGGGCGTGAGGTCTGCCACCGTGCCGATGGCCGCCAGGTCCAAGTAGGTCTCTGCCTCCTCCTGAGACCGGCCCATCGCGAGGTACATCGCCTGCAGGAACTTGAAGGCCACGCCGGCTCCGCAGAAGTGGGCAAAGGGATAGCCCGATTCCGGCCGGTGCGGATTGACGACAGGCGCAGCAGGCAGCTTGGGTGGCACTGCATGGTGATCCAGGACCACCACGTCCAGGCCAAGCTGGGTTGCCTGGTCTATCTCCTCGACGGACGAGGTCCCGCTGTCGACCGTTATCACGAGGCTGGAGCCCCGCCCTCTCAGGGATTCCAGCGCCGCCGAGTTCAGGCCATAGCCCTCCCGGTCCCGGTGGGGGATGTAGATGTCGGCGTGCACCCCCACCGACCGCAGGCCCATGACGAGGAGCGCGGAGCCGGTGATCCCGTCGGCGTCGTAGTCGCCGTAGACCGTCGCCCTCTCACCCGTTTCACGGGCCTGCAGGACCCTCGAGACCGCCCGCTCCATGTCCGGCAGCGTGAACGGGTCGGGCCAGCCCGAGTCCCTGGGATCGAGGTAAGCGCGTGCCGCCGCGGGGTCTTGGATGCCGCGGTTGTGGAGAAGCTGGGCCCCCAGCGGAGGGTACTCGGACAGGGCCGCGCGCACCCCTGGCGGCATGGGGGGGAGGAGCCGCCAGAGGCGGGGGATCAACGCGCCCCGGCGCTAGGGGACGACTTCACCGACCGAATGCACCCAGGATAGGCCGGCCTGTTGGCAGGCGTTGTAGAGCCGCTCATCACCGGTCCACAGCTCGCAGCCCAGCAGGTCGGCGAGGGCGAGGTATTGAGCGTCGTAGGCCCGACGCTGGTTCACGGCCTTGGCCAAAGACCACGCGGTCCGCTGGAGGCCCGATGGCGCTCGTATCGTGACGCGCCACCTCAAGGACATCGCGAAGGCCCGCTCGCCTCTCTCCGGCGTCAGGTATCTGTCGAATACCTTCCGGCGTAAGACCGATGTAACCTCCGCATTGAACATCGGTGGCGCCATCAGGCGTATGCGCTGCGACCGCCAGCGTCGGAACAGGGCCCTCGCCGCGGGCGTCCGGTTTTCAACGAGGACCCGGAGCAACGCCAGGCTCGCGTCGACGCAAACCGTTTCCGCCAATCAGGGACGCTCCTCGCGGCCCTCCCGGATGCTGCCAACGATGTCGGTATAGCCGTGCGCCCGGAATATCTCATCGGCGAGTGCGAAGTCCCCTTCGAGGTCGTCCTCCTCCATCTCCTCCCATTCACGGTGTATGTCCGCCAGGATCGCCGCCCGTTCTTCAGGAGTGATGTTAGGAAGCGCCTCGGGCTTGACCGCGTACTCAGGCTGGGGTTCGCCAACCCTGATTCCGGCGGCCCTTTGCTCCTGAAAGTAAACGGCGTCGTCAACCGCGGAAGGCGCCATGAGATACTGCCCCCCAACTTTCACGGCCTGCAGCTTGCCCTTCCAGATCCAACGGCGAATCGTCTCGGGGTCCCTCCCGGCCCGCTGCGCCGCCTCACGAACGTTTAAGTATTCCCCTTTAGGCCACATGTCTTCACCGAGTATTGTAGTAGGCTACTACTATACCACTCGCCGGAACACCAGGCAAGAGTTATGCCCGCCGAATCCGAAGGAGTTGCTTAGGGCTGCGTCCACCTTCCTCTGCCGTGCCGTATTCGGCACGTAGTCCAGATCGCAATCGGGATCGGGATGCTCGTAGTTGATAGTCGGCGGGATGATCCCTTCCTGGATGGCCATGAGACAGATCGCTGCCTCCAGAGCTCCCGCCGCGCCGAGCAGGTGGCCCACCATGGACTTGGTGGAGCTGATGGCCACCTGCCTCGCGTGTTCCTTGAAGATGGACTTTATCGCGATGGTCTCGAACTTGTCATTGAGAGGGGTCGAGGTCCCATGCGCGTTGATATAGTCCACGTCCTCTGGCCTAAGCCCCGCCTTCCGGAGGGCCAAGCGCATGGCTCGGGCGCCGCCTTCCGCTTCTTCTGCGGGCTGCGTGATGTGGTAGGCGTCCGCGGTGGCCCCGTATCCCGCCACTTCCCCCAGCATTGGTGCCCCCCGAGCGCGAGCGTGGCCCTCATCCTCGATAACCAGGATGGCGGCGCCTTCCCCCATTACGAACCCGTCTCGCTCCGCGTCGAAGGGGCGGGAGGCGTGGTGCGGATCGTGGTTCCGGGTGGAGAGGGCACGGGCGGCGTTGAACGCGGCGACGCCGATGGGGCAGAAGGGCGCCTCCGCTCCACCGGTCAGCACCACCTTGGCGTCGCCCCGCTTGATCACCTCATAAGCTTCCCCGATCGCGTCTGCCCCGCTGGAACATGCAGAGACGGTGGCAAAGTTGGGCCCTTTGGGTCCCAACAGGATGGAGATTTGGCCCGCGGCCATGTTCGAGATCATCATCGGCACCAAGAATGGGCTGATGCGGCTGGGTCCGCGCTGGGCCAGCACGGACATCTGGTCGGACAGCGTGATGAGGCCGCCGATGCCACTGCCAACGATCACCCCGATGTCAGCCGCGTTTTCGTCGCGGATGTCCAGCGCCGCGTGCTTGACCGCTTCCCGGGCCGCGGCGATGGCGAGTTGGACGAAGCGGTCCATTCGCCGCGCCTCTTTCCGGTCCAGGTAGTTTCCGGGGTCAAATCCCTTCACCTCGGCCCCGAAGGTCGTATCGAACCCCTCGGTCTCAAACGCGGTGATGTAGTCCACTCCTGACCGGCCCTCTTTGAGGCCTTGCCAGGTGCTCATCAGATCAAGCCCCAGGGGGCTCACCATTCCGATGCCCGTCACTACAACTCGGTCACTCATGTATCCCCTCATAGAAAACGGCCCCGATGAGGGGGCCGTCCGGCTATTGTCTTCCCAGGTTTGCCCCTGTCACTATGACTCTGAGCTGAGAGTCACCCCGAGCTTTCGAAGGGGACGGGAGAATCTCGAAGGGGAGCCGGGAACTGCTCCTGCCTACTGCACACTGCCTGGCGGCTACTCCTAGTACGCCGGAGCGAGGACCTTCTGCGGCACTGCGGCTCCTGTCCGCTCGGCCCGCCGCTGGATCATCTGAAAGATCCGCTCGTAAAGCCGGTCCACCGGCCGCAGCCGGTCCGTGTAGCGCTTGTACAGCTCGGCCGATTCCTGCATCGTCCAGCGCTCGTCGTGGTGCACCAGCTGCTTGCCGGTGTAAAGGGCGTAGGGCCGCAGCTTGCCCTGCGGCAAACGGCTCCCATCTTCGTCCAGGGGAGTCAAGGTATCCCAGTTGACGGTGGCCGGCAGCGGCGTGAGCAGATTGGCGGTCTGATACTTGCTGACGTCCTTGGCCCAGTCGGCCATGGCCATGATCTTTGGCTCGGTGTCGAAGGGCAACCCGATGATGGTCATGGCCACGTTGGTGAAGCCCCACCGCTGCAGCGCCCGCAGGTCGTGGTCTACCTGGTTCGGCTCTTGCCGTTTCTTGACTGCCGCTAGATTCTCAGCGTCGTTGGACTCGACTCCGACGTAGAGCATGTCCATGCCTACATCTCGGAGGCCCTCGCACATCTCGGGGTCGGACCCCAGCTCTGCCCGGGTCTGGCAGACCATGAACATCCCGTCGCTGCGCCCCTTCCAGCCGTTGATCCGCTCCATACGCTCGTTGCGGAACTTGATGGCCCGGCTGGGCGGCGGATGCAGGTCATCGGTCACAAACACCGCGAAGCGCCCGTCATTGGGAGAGCGCATGATGAGCCCGTCCGCAGCAAGTCGCTGCAGCTGCTCCAGCCGCTTCCACTCCGTCTGTCGCTGCACCATGCGGTATCCCAGGAACTGCTGGATGACCTCGCAGTAGCTGCAGTTCTCCGTGCAGCCCCGAACGGTCTCGATGACGCCCGCGGCCCAGGGCGACTGTGGCGTGAGGCCCACTACGGCGTCGTAGTCGGGCAATTCGACGTAGTCCGATGGGATGGTTCGCCGTTTGGGCGTCTCGACGACGACCCCCTCTTCTTTGAAAGCGATTCCGCCGAACTTGCGTAGCTCTCGCGGGAGGTCCTGTTTGGCGAAGGTGAGCAGCGCGTCAATGAGATGTCCAATCACATCCTCGCCCTCATGCTTCACGATGACGTCGAACCCCCCGTGCTCGATGGCCTCCCCAGGGAGCATCCCCATATGCGGCCCGCCCCCGATGATCTTGATCGAGGGGAAATGCTCTCTGGCCTGCCGGGCGATCTCGTAGGCCCGCGGGATCTCGTTGATCAAGCCCGTAATACAGAGGACGTCTGCCCCCTGGAGGTCTTTGAGCGGGTTCAACTGGCCGACCTTGTCCTCAAACCAGATGCGGGTCTCATAGGCCCAGGTCGCCAGACGCTCCGCTGTCTCTTTGGCTCGCTCCACATGCTGCTTTAAAGCGGCCGAGAGAAACATCATTCCCTGACGGGGAATGGCCACATATTCGAAGTTCCCGCCAGCGGACTTGGGCTGGACGAACAGTACGCTCTTTATCATCTTCTCCATCACCTTCTCCGGTTTCGGGAGAGGGTAGGCCGAGGAATGCAATAACCCTGGTAACTAACAACACGCCCGCCGGCCAAAGGATACGGCGTATCCTGGGCCTTCGATGGCGGGCAGGCTGGCGTTACTATAGCACTCTCCACCGCGAGTGAGAAGACACGGACACGGACACGGTGTTTCGAGGCGGTCGTGGTAAGTCGGTGCGGCAGGAAGTTGGTTGGGCAGAGAGATGCTTAGCCCGCGCTCGCGCGTGCTTCCTGTTCGAGCCGCCGCGCCTTCGCATCCAAGGCGTCGTACGTCGCGTATTTGTACATCTCCGACAAGGAAGGGTAGTTGTAGCAGGTCTGGATGAATAGATCGGCGCCCGCGTGAACCAGGAGCGCGGTCAGGCCGACGTGGACAACTTCGCTGGCCTGCTCTCCAATCACATGGACCCCGACCAGCCTCATGGTGTCCTCGAGAAAGAGCAGCTTCAGAAACCCTTCATTGTCTCCCATGATCTGGCCGCGCGCGTTGGCGCCATAGCTCGCGCGCCCGACGACGTAGGCTACGCCCTTCTCCTGGAGGCTCTCTTCGGTCTCTCCAGCCATCGAACATTCGGGGATAGTGTAGATTCCGTACGGCAGGACCGGCGCCAGTTCTGTCTTGTATTTCAGATCGAAGGCGTGCACCATTGCGATTCTGGCCTGCTCCATAGAGGTGGCCGCCAGGGCGGGGAAGCCGATCACGTCGCCCGCCCCGTAGATATGGGACACGCTGGTCTGGTAATGCTCGTTGACTTGGATTGTGCCCCTCGCGTCCAGATTCACTCCGATCTTCTCCAGGCCCAACCCGGCTGTGTTCGCGCTGCGCCCGGAGGCCACCAGCAGGGCGTCGACCTCGATCTGGGCCCCGGACTCCAGGTGTAGTCGAAGGCTCTCCTTTGCGTCGACTGCCCTGACGGCGGCTGGCATAAGGAGGCTGATACCCATCCCTTGCATCTGGCGCTGCAGCGCCAGGGAGACCTCTGTGTCCATAAACCCCAGCAGCCGGCCCCGCCCATCCACGAGGGTTACATCAACGCCCAGGGCGGAAAACATGCAGGCGTACTCGCATCCGATAACCCCGCCGCCCACCACCGCAATAGTCTTTGGCATCGCGTGGAGTTGCAGGATAGTGTCGGAGACATACACCCGTGGATCATCGAAGGGATACAGTGGCGGCCGCAGCGGACGGGAACCTGTGGCGATCAGGAACACCTCCCCCGTTAGCTGCATGGGGCTGCCCCCTGCACGCGCCAACGTGATGGTATGGGGATCCAGAAATGAGGCGGCCCCGTAATGAAGGTCGACGTGGTGCCGCTCCAAGTTTTCGAGCACGCGGCCGCGCTCCCCCTCGACCACAAGGCGTTCTCTGAAAAGGAAATCCCGCGTGGTGACCTCTTTTTTCAGGGACATCTGGACGCCGTACAACTCCCGCTGACGAAACCCGGATAAGTACAGCGCGGTTTCCCTTAGCGTTTTGGACGGCAGAGTCCCGGTATTCGCCGCTGCGCCGCCAAGGACGGGTTCTCGGTCCACTACGGCCACGCGCTTCCCGAAATACGCAGCTTGGGCCGCGCCTTTCTCACCCGCGGGTCCGGAGCCGATGACTACCAGGTCATAGTGGTTAGGGCCCATCCCCTCCCCTTCGGCGCCTCGGCCATCCAATGGTGGCTTGGCTTGATGCTAGCGGAATTGTACTCGCAACTCTCGACACCGTGTAACATCCTCGTCCAGAATGGAGCTGGACGCGATGGTTCTCCTTCGATACAAGGGCTACTCTGCTTACCAGACTCGAGAGCCGGCCCAGTACAAGGTGCTGGACGGCCGGGAACATCTCCGTGTCTACGATGAACGGACCGGCGAACTCGGGTTCACCTTCGTCGTGTTCTACAATCCAAAGCGCATCCTAAGGCCAGAGGAGAAGGAGGAGGTTCTGCTCTTTCTGATTTGTCCGGCCCTGGATGAGGTGCGCCGCAAGATCGATGCGGGTGACCTCACCGACGGCTTCATGCACGTCGATCTCCAAGCTGCGATGCCCGGCGGCGTAAGTCAGCAAGCGCCGGCTCAGAGGGGCTAGCCGTGGCAAACAATGGTCTAGAAATCCGGCCGGCAACCGGTGGTGCGGGCTTTCCAGCCTGCACGAGCGGGTTTGGAAACCTGCCCCACCTGAGGGCTCACTCCCCTTTTCGGCTGGACCCCTAAGAGTGCCGTCGCCGGAAGGCCGCGGCGGTGGTGGGAAGGCGAAAAGCCGCGGAGCATCCGAG
>CAZPYZ010000159.1:0-4353 GCA_964590215.1 uncultured Dehalococcoidia bacterium
TGGCCTGGGCCTCCCGGGTGAGGCGGTGGCGGCCCTCATCGTCCAACCCCTCGGTTTTGATGAGGGCGAAAGCGACATCTCGGTCCAACAGTGTGTCGTGGGCGAGGTAGACCCGCTTTTTGCCGCCTTCGCCCAGGAAACGGCTGATCTGGTAGCGGCCCTTGACGAAGGAGGTGGGCTGAGGAGGGGTTTGCTCTCCCGGAGGCGCGGCCGCGCTCTCCTGTGCTGGCCCAAGGTTGCGCCGGGCAGCGGCGAGGAAGGTCCGGGCGTCTCCGTTCTCGGGGTCGAGGCTCAGCGCCTTGTTGGCCCGATCTTCGACCAGGGTCCAGTCACCCTGCAGGAGGGCGTGTTCCGCTTCGTCGAGGAGCTGGTGGATGGCCCGTTGAATGCGCTCGCTGACCATAAGGCTCTGGGCGGATGCTTCGGCTATGGGGTTGTGTGACGGCTGGCCGGATGGTACTTCGGTGGACCCTCGGTGTCAAAAGGTTGGGCGGGGCTACGCTGAAAAGCTCCCCACCCCTCAGAAATTTTGGGGGCAAGCCAGAGCCAGGAGCGTAACTGTTCGCAGTTCCAGGTTCAAAGTTCTGGGTTCCACCCCAGTCCCCCCTGAGCCCGGAAGCCCGCACCTTGAAACCGGCTAACTCGGAGCCAAACACCCTGAAGTCTGAACTCGTACCCAGGAGCACGAGCACTTCTCACAGGTCAGCTTTGCTGAGGCCGTCGGTTCAGGCGGGCTGGATCACGGCAGCGCCGCCCGGACTGGGCTCCGGCGTGGGCAGAGGGCTGCGCTGTCTGGCCGTAGGACTCTTGTTGTGCCGCGCCGTATACTGACCACGAATCAGGCTCATCCTACAAATGCTGGTGCGCTTGTGGACAGATACCGCGTTATCTCAGCAGACTCCCATTTGGACATCCTTCCGGAGCGATGGACACATCACGTGCCCCGGCAGTACCAAGGCGTCGCACCGAGAACCCCACCGCCTCGGGTGGTGCAGGGGTACACCCTTGGTCCCTTTGACGGTCTTGGCCGCCGTGTGTACGAGCGGCCTGTCGACCTCGGCGACGGCTACGCCGGCCCGCCGGGGACAGGGTCGCCAGGGCAACGGGTGCGAGAGTTAGACGTCGATAGGGTCGATGCAGAAGTCTTGTTCCCGGGCGTTCATGGTCCCGCTGAGTGGCGGAAGATCACGGATAACCGCGCCTACCGGGCGGTCGTCCGAGCGTACAACGAATTCCTGGCTGAAGAGTACTGTGCCGTCGCTGCGGACCGGCTGTTGGGGCTCGGGGTCATACCGGTCAGCAGCACCGATGATGCGGTCACTGAAATGGAGTACTGCAAAGGCAGGGGCCTGCGAGGCGTTGTGCTGGGCGCATTCCCCTCGTGTCACTCTTATCCCGACCCGGAGGACGACCGCTTCTGGGGGGCTGCGGTGGACCTGGATATGCCGGTCACGGTCCATGTGGAGTTCGGCTTCCCCAACGCGACCTATGGAGGCCGTTCGGGCCCTGCGTTCAAGTACCCTATCGAGCCAGCATCAGGCGTGTTGGACGTAATCCTACGTTACGGAAAATACGGTTTCCGGGGTGCCCTGCATGCGGTCCAACTGACCTGGGCTGGCGTTTTTGATCGGTTTCCGAAGTTCCGCATCTACTTCGCCGAGACCCAGATCGGCTGGATACCGAATTTCTTGGAGCAGATGGACAATCATTACACCCGCCACCAATACTGGGCAGAGCGGCTGCTGGGCCTGAAGCCGCTGCAGCGGCTTCCCAGCGAGTACGTGAAAGAGCATTGCTACTGGGGCTTCCAGTACAACCCCGTGGGAGTACGGGAGATGTACCGGGAGGTCGGCGTCGACCGGATCATGTGGGCCACGGACTTTCCGCATGCGGAGAGCGACTGGCCGGAGTCCTCACGGGTCATTCAAGAAAGCGTGGCTGGCCTGCCTGTCGAGGCCGCGTACAAAGTGGTAGCAGGCAACGCGATGGACTTCTTCCGGCTAGGATCGCCGGAGTAGCCTGCAGCAGCGAGCTACCTCGGGCCGTCGAGACGGCGCTAGCGATGGGCTCTGCCGTTCACGCTCAAAACGCCAGCTTCAATCACTTCGCCCCCACCGGTCGGATGCAATAGGCCCCTACGGCGATGGCCTCGAATGACTACAATGCTATCCCGACGTGACCTAGCTCACGTCGGCGCCTTCGGCAGGGTGGAGGCGTTCCAACAGGACCCGCAGCGGAGTGTGCTCCCCGGAAAGGCCGGGGTCGGCCTCGAGAATCCTGCGGGCTTCGAGGCGGGCGTCTTCGAGGAGCCTGCGGTCGCGGGGTAGCTGGGCCATGCGCAGCTCCGAGAGGCCGGACTGACGGGTGCCAGCGAAGGTGCCCGGGCCTCGCAAGCGGAAGTCCTGCTCGGCCAGCCGGAAGCCGTCGGAGATGCTCTCCATGATGGCGAGCCGCTCCGGGAAGCGGCTTATGGGCTCGCTCTGCCGGTGGGCGACGGTCGCGCTGCCCCTGATGCCGCGCTCCACCACCAGCAGGCGCTCGGCCTCTCTGACGCCGGAGACCCGCATGCGCTCGGGGCCGAGGACGAGGATGTCCCCTCGGTTGAACTCTGCGGCGGTGCTGACGGGGAGCGTAGCCGCGAAGGCGTCGGTCCCCCCGGTTCCGACGAGGGCGCCCAGCGTCTCCACCTCCTCCAGCAGCAGCAGACAGTAACTAACGTGCTCTCCCCGGCCGACCCTGCCCCGCAATTGGTGGAGCTGAGAGAGGCCGAAGCGGTCCGCCCCCTCGATGAGCATGACCGTCGCGTTGGGCACGTCTATCCCTACCTCGATGACGGTGGTGCTGACGAGGATGTCCAGCTGGCCTCCCCGGAACCGGCTCATCACACCGTCCTTCTCTGAGGGGCTCATGCGGCCATGGAGCAGGCCCAGACGCAGGTCGGGGAAGACCTCCGTGGCTAGGCGGCGGTGCTCTTCGGTGGCGGCCCGCGCCTGGACCCGCTCCGACTCATCGATGAGCGGGCACACCACATAGGCCTGCCGGCCTTCGCGCACCCGGTCGTGGAGAAAGCGCTCCGCAGCGGCTCGCTGGAAGGGCTCGACCACGCGGGTCTCGACAGGCCACCTGCCGGGCGGCATCTCGTCGATGACGGAGAGCTCGAGGTCGCCGTAAAGGGTGAGGGCGAGGGTGCGAGGGACCGGGGTTGCGGTCATGACCAGAATGTGGGGATTGCCGCCCTTTTGCCGCAGTGCCTGGCGCTGCGCGGTGCCGAAGCGGTGCTGCTCGTCGATGACGGCGAGGGGCAGATCAGCGAAGGCGACGGCCTCCTGGATCAGGGCGTGGGTACCCACGAGGATGTCAACCTCGTGCTGGGCGGCGGCCGTCTGGAGAGTGCGCTTGAGCCGGGCCCCGAGGCTGCCGGTGAGGAGGCCCAAGCGGAGGGGGTGGGACAGCCACGGTGGCTGGCATACCGCTAGGGGCTCCGCGGTGCTCGCGCCGAACAACCGGCAGAGGCTGCGATAGTGCTGCTCCGCGAGAATCTCGGTAGGGGCCATGATGGCGGCCTGGCGGCCCGACGCGGCCGCGAGCATCAGGGCTGCCGCCGCCACCACGGTCTTGCCGCTGCCGACGTCGCCCTGGAGCAGCCGCAGCATGGGCACCGGCGAATCCAGCTCCCGGAGCATCTCAGCGAGGACGCGATCCTGGGCCCTGGTGAGTTGGAAGGGGAGGGACTCCCGGAAGCTCTGCAGCAAGCGCGCGGGCGCCGGGATGGGGGCGGCCGGCGTTCCTTGCCACTCGAGGCGCCGCTGGAGCATCCAGAGTTGTAGGGCCAGCAACTCGTCGAACGCGAGGCGCCGCCTGGCCCGGACAAAGTGGTGCAGGTCGTCGGGGTAATGGGCCTGCCGCAGCGCCTGGGCGAGAGGTGGGAAGCGGTGCCGCGCGAGCAGAGCCATAGGGAGCGGGTCGAGGACGCGGCCGGCCCATCCGTCCAAGACCGTCCTGATCAGGGTGCGGACGGTCCTGCCGGAGAGGCCCTCGGTGAGGGGATAGAGAGGGACCAGGCGTCCGGTGTGGGTGAGGGAGAGCGAGGAAGGGAGGACGTGAGGAAGGGAGGGCGTGAGGGGCTCCTCCACCCCCTCGGATCTTGCTTTGCTCAGAATGGCCGAGGGAGCGGTGGGAGCGACAATCGGCTCAGGGAGCAACTCGTACTCGGGGGATTCCAGCTGCTTCTGGCCGCGGAACACGGAGACGCGGCCGCTCAAAGCGAGGCGGGTGCCCGGTTTGAACTGGGCGGCGAGATAGGGCTGGTTGAACCATACGGCCCGGATGTTCCCGGTGTCGTCGCCGATGACG
>CAZPYZ010000159.1:4363-8390 GCA_964590215.1 uncultured Dehalococcoidia bacterium
GCCTTGAAGCGTGGTCCGAGGCTGATCTCCCGGGCCTGCCAAACGAAGCCGATGAGAGTGGTCTCGGTATCCGGTTGCACCTCTGCGATGGTCTGGGTCTGACTGAAGTCGACGTGCCGGCGCGGGAAGAAATAGAGGGCGTCCTGGAGGGTTCGCACCCCCAATTTCGCGAGGCGGGCGGCGACGTTCGCCCGCACCCCCGACAGGGCTGCCAGGGGGCTCTGGAGGGTGACCGCTTCCCCGGGGGTCTTGGGTTTTGGAGCCGAGGCCCTTGTAGGGCCTCTGGCGGGCCCGACGCCTTCGCTGGCTGGACCCGTGTCCTGCCTGCCACGTCGGGGTGGCTTTAACGGTGTCGTGCCGGGGGCCGTCTCGACAGCCTTGCCCTGGAGCCAGCGACCTACCGCGGCGGCCCAGATCCTTCGCTGGTCGGGCGATAGGCGGGCATAGGGTCGGGGCGGCGCTGGAACGGTTTCCCCCTCACGAGCCCAGGTCGCCAAGAGCTTGTCCAGGCCTCCGATGACGGCCCTATCGCGGTGTCCGCTGCGCTGCTCCAGGGTGAGGATCTGGCGCAGGCGCTGGGACTTCTGCTGGGAGAGGGGGGGGTCAGGGCCGGAAGCCCCGGCCCCTCGGCGCATGGACGAGGTTTCTAAGCGAGGTGCCGATGGCGTGGCCAGCTAGGACCTCCTGCTACGTATCGGGACAAGGTGTGTCAGGAACCCATGAACCTGAAGGACCTGAAGAATCGCCCTTCGCCGGGGTGGTGGGCCCTCTCGCCCCTGGATGCTCCGAGGCTTGCGGCCCCTCCCTTTCATCGTTGGAGCATGGCCAAACGCGAAGTGCGTTCCTCAGTGGACCGAGGCCAGGTAAGGCACCTGCAGATCTGCGTCGTAATCGAGCGGCACTGGCACCTGGTGGGTCAGGGTGATCTCCTTGCGCTCACGGGCCGATTGCATGATCGCGAGGCAGACTTCGAGGGTCGCCATCCCCCAAACGCCGTCATGGAACATCGACTTGCGGAGGACCACAGCCTCGTAGAACTCCTCCAGCTCTGCCCGCCGCTGGCCGACGCCCATAACCCGGCCGGGATTCAGGTCGATATCGTGCAGTCCCTTATCGTCGTAGACGTAGATGCCGTATTTGGAATGACGGATGTCGCCCCGGTCGCAGCTGACCACCACCATGCCAAGGTCCTCCGGCACCCACGGCTTGTCTTCTTCCCGTTGGCGGAAGATCCGCTCCTCCTCGGCGCCACCGATGCGCATGTCCTGCTTGTCCTGGTCCTCATGGCGCGTTCCTGCCCGCATCTGGCGCCGGACCTCGACCCGCTCCGGCAGAGTGTAGCGCTGCTTGCTCTCGCCCCAGGGGACCAACTCAGCCCCGAGGAAGTAGCCGTAGCCGTCGTGGACGATAGTGCACGGGGTGCCATCTTCGAACTCGAGATAGGCGCAGTAGTAACCGGCGATGGGGCGCTGGGGCATCCACTGCCCGGTCATTCCCCGGACACTCCTGATCTTGCCGCCGCCGAGGACGCGCACGGTGTCCACCTGATGGGGAGTCTGGCGCCAGGGCACGCCGCCGCCCTGGCTGGGGTCCAGCTCCTCCGCCGATCGGGGGCGCAGCATCCAGTCGGTGTAGGCCCATAGATGGAGGGCCCGCATTTGGCCCAAGACGCCGGAGGTGATGATCTTCCTCATGGCGCGAATGGGGATGGTATAGGCGCGGGTGTGTCCAGCCAGCAGCTTCACGCCGTTCTTCTGGGCCGCTTCTACCATCGCCTCGGCATCCTGGAGGGAAAGGGCCATGGGCTTTTCCACCACCACGTGTTTCCCGTGGTTGGCGGCGACGATGGCATGCTGAGCGTGGAAACGGTTGGGGGTGGAGACCCAGACCGCATCGAGGTCAGGATCCGCGCACATCGCCTCGATGCTGTCGAATACCTTTGCATTGGCGTACCGGGCCTTAAAGCGCTCGCGGGTGGTGGGATTGATGTCCGCCCCGGCGTAGAGGTCGATCTCCGGCATGGCCTCCATGGCGGGGAGAATCTCCGCTCCGCCTACGCCGATTCCCACCATTCCCATCTTGAGGGTCTGCACTGTTGTCATGAGCTGCCTCCTTTACGCGGGAAATCAAGAGTTAAGAGTGGGGAGGTGAGGGGCCTCCCCTCCCCGCCCATCAGGACAGGGCGAATTGCGCTCTTCGCTTCGGTCAGGATGAAATGGCGGCCCGGCAAGGACAACACGAATTTGGGTTACCCTTATCCTACGCTCTCGCGCAGTAAGGCGGCTAGACCGACGGCGCCGGGGCCAACATGGGTGGCGACCACAGGTCCGACCGGAGTCAGGTAGCTTGTGGCCCTGGGAAAGCGGGCGGTGAGGTGGTCTCGCAGCCCCCGGGCGTCCGCCTCGCTATCGACGTGGAGCGCACAAAACTCCTCAACGTCCCCCAATTCTTCGGCCCACGTCCGGAGTCGCTCCAGAGCCCTAGAGCGGGTCCTCACCCGTTCCTCTGGGAACACCTCCCCCTCCCGCAGGGTTATGAGGGGCTTCACGCTAAGAAGTCCTCCGAGGAAGGCCTGGGCCTTGCCGATGCGACCTCCCCGCTGCAGGTACTCCAGGGTGTCGCAGAAGAGGAGTAGCCGCGTCCTGCGCATCGCCGATTGCGCGGCCGCGACCACGGCTTCCCGGTCTCCGCGCCCTTCCGCCGCCCTGGCCGCGGCGAGTACGATGATCCCCATGGCCATCGAAGTCCATTGGGAGTCGATGATGGCGATGCCCGGCGGATCGCCCAGCTCACGGCGGGCGAGGCGGGCGCTATTTATGGTCCCACTGAGCTTTTCCGAGAGGTGGATCGAGACGATGTCCAGCGAACGGTCGAGGATCGGTTGATACACCCGCTGGAAGTCCGAGGGCGAGGGCTGGGTGGTGTTGGGCAGCTCGGCCGAGGTCTCGAGCCGTTGGAGAAACCGCTCTGGGTCAATGTCCACGTTGTCCCGGAATTCGTCGGTCCCGAAGCGGACGGTCAGAGGGACGACGATGACATGACAGGAGGTGGCGAGGTCGGGTGGGAGGTCTGCAGTGCTGTCAGTAATGACCTGGACGGGCATCGGTCAGGTCCAACGCTTGCCCTGAGCGGCGTCGAAGGGTCCAAGGTCCAAGCGTCCGGGGCATGAGGGATGTCTTGCCTTCACCCTTGACCCGCCTTCGACAAAGTCAGGACGCCGTCTCCCAGTGGGAGTGAGGCAGAAAGGCCTCTCCGTCGAAGAGAGGTACAAATCACACTTCCACCGAGGCGATGTACTGGTAATGTGGCTGTCCCCCCCAGACGACCTCCACCTCGGGGCCGTCTGGCCGTTCTTTAAGCGCCTGGGCCAGCGCGGACGCCTCCTCGGAACTGATGTTTGCCCCATAGTACAGAGTGAGCAGATAGCCCGCTTGCATGGCAAGAACATCGAGGGCCCGGTCCAGCGCCTCCCCCGGGGTGTTGCCGGCGGTCGCGGGGCGGCGTTCGACGAGCCCCAGGTACTGCCCAGATCTCACCACCACGCCGTCGAGAGAAGCGTCCCGCACCGCCTGGGTTACCTCCACGGTACAGACGGATTCGAGTTTGGAGGCCATGCGCCGGGCGTTCTCCGCCACAGTTTCTGTGGGGTTGTAAGCCAGCAGGGCGGCGATCCCCTGGGGCACCGTCTTGCTGGGCACCACCTCCACGCGTTGGCCAGTCACCACGGTCGCGGCCTGCTCCGCGGCCGCGATGACGTTAGGGTTGTTGGGCAGCAGCAGCACCTCGGCAGCGTCGAGGGACTCGATCGCCTCAGCCATCTCCTGGGTGCTGGGGTTCATGGTCTGCCCGCCCTGCACGATCCGCGCCGTGCCCATACTCCGGTACACCTGGGCCAGCCCCTCTCCAGGGACCACTGCAACAACAGGGAGGGCAGGCGCGAGGGAGGGGCCTCTCACGCCGTAAGGCTCTCCTGGGCCGTGATCGGACAGCTGCCGTCCCGCCACGCCGGCGTGCTGCTCCGTCATGT
>CAZPYZ010000160.1:0-8368 GCA_964590215.1 uncultured Dehalococcoidia bacterium
TGCCTAGTCTCGTGGGCTCGGAGATGTGTATAAGAGACAGGAGTTGGGCGCGGGTGAGCCCGATGACGTGCATCACGAGCACCTCGGCCTCGAGGCGGGGCGTTTCTATACCAATCTGCTCCAGTTGCGCGACTGCCTGGGCAATGAGGCTGCCGGGAGAGGCCCCACTCTCCGTCATCTGCGAGATCCGGGGATAAACTCGAGATAATTGGGAGCGGGCCCAATCTTCGTCATCTGCGCAATCTGCGGATTACCTCGGGGTAGCGGGGGGCTAGGCCGGCTGGGTCTCCAGTTGCCTCGCTTGTTCGGTGGTGGCGACGGCATCGATGAGTGGATCCAGATCGCCGTTGAGGGTTTGGGGAAGGGTGTAGAAGTTGATATCGATACGTTTGTCGGAGATGCGGTTTTCCGGAAAGTTGTAGGTGCGGCTCTTCTCCGCCCGGTCGCCGCTGCCGACCTGTGTCCGGCGCGTTGCTCCCAGGGACTGCTCCTGTTTCTCCTGCTCCATGGCCAGTAACCGCGCCCGCAACACCGAAAACGCCTTCACCCGGTTCTGGAGCTGGGATCGCTCGTCGCGGCACACAACCACCAGGCCCGTTGGGAGATGGGTGAGGCGGATGGCGGTGGCCACCTTGTTCACGTTCTGACCACCGTGCCCCCCCGCGTGGAAGACGTCGATCCGAACGTCGGCGTCATTGACGGCGACCTCGTATTCGTCGGCCGCGGGGAGGACCGCGACCGTCGCAGTGGACGTGTGGATCCGCCCGCTCGCCTCCGTTGCGGGCACTCGCTGGACGCGGTGCACCCCGCTCTCGTATTTCAGCCGGCTGTAGGCCCCCTTGCCTTTGAGCTGAAACACGATTTCCTTGAAACCGCCGATGCCGCTCTCGTTACTGCTCAGGACCTCGGTCCGCCAGCCCTTGGCCTCGGCGTAGCGGGTGTACATCCGAAAGAGGTCCGCGGCGAAGAGCCCTGCTTCGTCTCCGCCGGCGCCCGCTCGGATCTCGACGATGACATCCTTCTCGTCGTTGGGGTCTTTGGGGAGGAGAAGCCGCTTTAGCTGGTTGCCTAGCTCCTCCTGGCGATCCGAGAGCTGTTCTGCTTCTTCCCGGGCCAGCTCCTTCATCTCCTCTTCGGCGGTCTCTTCGAAGAGGCCGCGGGCATCCATCAGCGCTTGCGTGGTCTCCCGATAGGCGCGGAAGACCTCGACCAGCTCCTGCAAGCCCGACTGCTCTTTCGCCAACTGTCGCAGGCGCGCTGGATCTGTGGCAACCTCGGGCTGCGCCATTTGCTCGTGGAGCTCCTCGTAGCGGGCTTCGGCGCCTTCCAGGCGGGAGACTATTTCAGGTCGTAGTTCCATCAAACAGAAGTATAGCGGTCAGGAACGGCGGAGAGTCATGGTGCGGGCGGCCAGGTCCCAGGAGAGATGGAAGGCGGGCAGGCGGTGGAAGTAGCAAACGCCGAGGAGATTGGCGGCTCCGCGGGCCACTGGCGTGTAGGTGAGGCTGGAATCAAGCCCCACCACCTCGACGGAACCGATGCCAGATTCGGTCCAACGAAGCTCGCCGCCTCCAGACTGAACCTGGATATCGAAGCGGTCCCTCAGCCGCAGGCGGACGACATCATAACTGGCGGCTTCCAGTTCAACGCCCACCAGGCATTGTGATTGCGTGAAACCGGAATCGACGAGGAGATCGACCTCTCGCCCGGCAACCAGGGTCCGGATCCGGTACTCGTTCCTGTGGTCCGCTGCGATGGTTAGCTCTAGCGCCATCCACGGACCGGCTCGATCCTAGGGTCGGCGCCCACCTCGAAGGCGAGATAATGCTTGTGGTTTCTCTTCACGGCGGCCCGGGCTTCGTCAATGGTGTCTGCCACCTTGACGAGTTTACCGCCTGCTATCGCAGCATATCGCCCCTGGTGTTCCCGCAACAGTAACTCTTCCAGCTCTGCATACGCGGCCCAGTCCAGTTGCTTCTCCTCCTCAAATGTCGCCATACCCTAGTCCTCCTCCAGCGTGCTGGTATCCCCCTCCGGCAGGCCCAGCTCTCTGGCTTTCAGGAGCCGCCGCATGATCTTGCCGCTGCGGGTCTTGGGCAGGGTGGGGAGGAAATCGATCTCTCTGGGTGCGACGGCCGCGGACAGCTTTTGCCGCGAGAACTGCATCAGCTCCCTGCGGAGCTGGTCCGTGGGTTCGAAGCCGTCTTTGAGAGAGACGAAGGCCTTGACTACCTCCATGGCGATGGGGTCGGGCTTGCCGATGACGCCGGCCTCGGCGACCGCGGGATGCTCGATGAGCGCGCTCTCAACTTCAAATGGGCCGACCAGGTGCCCCGCGGTATTGATGACGTCGTCGCTGCGGCCCACGAACCAGAAGTACCCGTCCTCGTCCGTGCGGGCCTGGTCCCCGGTGATGTACCACCCGTTCTTGAACTTGGAGTTGTACATCTCCTCGTTTCTCCAGTAGGTCAGGAACATGCCGGGCCAGCCCGGCCGGATGGCCAGGTCGCCCTGGATGCCCGGCGGCAGCGCCTCTCCCGTCTCCGGGTTGACGATGCGGGCCTCGATGCCTGGCAGCGGCCGGCCCATGGAGCCGGGCTTCACGTCCATGATGGGATAGTTGGCGATGAGGATGTGGCCGGTCTCCGTCTGCCACCAGTTGTCATGGATCGGTTGGTGGAACACCTTGGTCCCCCAGACCACGGCCTCCGGGTTCAGCGGCTCGCCAACGGAGCAGATGTGGCGCAGGGTGCTCACGTCGTAGCGCTTCGGCAGCTCCTCCCCTGCCTTCATCAGCAGCCGGATGGCCGTGGGCGCGGTGTACCAGACCGTCACGCCGTACTTTTGGATCAGGTTGTACCAGCGGGAGGCGGCGAATCCGCCCTCGTAGATCAGCTGGGTGGCGCCGTTGCTCCATGGGGCCGACATCCCGTAGGAGGTGCCGGTGACCCAACCGGGGTCGGCGGTGCACCAGTAGATGTCCTGTTCCTGGAGGTCGAGTACGTACTTGCCCGTCAGGTAGTGGCCGGCCACGGCCCGGTGGCAATGGACCGCTCCTTTGGGCTTGCCCGTCGTGCCCGAGGTGTAGTGCATGATGGAGTAGTCGGTCGCTTGGGTCTTTTCGATCTCGAACTGGGGCGAGGCCTCGGCCATTAGCGCTTCAAAGCTCTTGTCGCCTGGTTTCAGCGGGTCGCTGAAGCGATTGTTCTTGTTGATGATGAGGATGTGCTGGAGGTCGGGGAGCTGAGGCAGGATGCCAGCGATGCGTTCCCGCAGGTCGGGCGTCGTGACCAGGACCTTTGCTCCGGAGTCCTCCAGCCGGTCGCGGACAGGGTCCGGGCCGAAGGCCGAGAACAGCGGGCCGATGATGGCGCCCCGCTTGAGGGTGCCGAAGACCACGGCGTATAGCTCGGGCAGCCGCTCAGCGAAAACGAAGACTCGGTCCCCTTTGCCAACGCCGAGGCTGGTGAGGACGTTGGCGAACCTGTTGCTCAGCTCGGCCATCTGGGCGAAGGTGTAGCGTTCCGCTTCGCCGTTCTTCCCTTCCCAGATGAGCGCCACTTTGTCCCGCCGGCCGGTCTTGGTGTGTCGGTCGATAGCCTCGTAGGCCAGATTAAGCCCGCCCCCGGGCAGGCCGTCCAGCTCCTTGTTGACGTCGTCCCACTTGAAGGAGCGCAGCGCCTCCTCATAGTCCACCAGGTTGGGCCGGACCCGAAGGCTGGAAGCGCCGGGCTTGGTGATGGGCTCGTAAGTCATCGTCATGGTAGTGCCTCCTCACAAACGGAGCACAGGCGCTTCCGCCGGAGTTTATCGGCCAGGAGTGCCCGTGCTCCACTGGGTGTGGGCGCATCATAGCGCCCCCATGACCTCGCCTCAAGCGGGCGGGGCGCGGTACTGTTCATGCTTCTGGCTTCACTGATTCGGTGGCGCAGGCTGGAAAGCCTGCACAGCTTCTGGCAGGCTGAAAGCCCGCCCTACCAGGTAGGGCATTATGGACAGCCCCGCATAGGGGTGGAAACGGGTCTCCACGCGGTGTATAGTCCCTCCGCATCGGTGGGCTTCGCGTTCCCAATCGGGCTCTGCTAAGGAGGTCTGGACGACATGCTAACGAAGTCATCGCGAATCGCATTGCGCTCCTCCTTGGGCTTCCTGTTCATCGCGGGAGCCGTCTTCCTGGCCGTGCCGAGGTCTGGGCCCTCCGTGGCAGCGGCGGCGGCCACGGGAGCGGTGGTCGGTCGGGTGGTGTGGTGCGTCCCACTCCCGCTGCCCTATGGCGCACCGGGCGGCGAGGCGGTCCCGGAGACAGGGGCAGAAGGGATCCCAGGGACAGGGCCGGACGCTGTCCCGCCCATGCCGCCCGAGCCAGCAGAGGTCGCGCCGGACGTGCGGGGGGCCCGTCCGGTCCCAGCCCCGCCCATCCTGTGGCCCATTCCGGCAGGGGCCGTGCTGGCGGCGATCCAAGGCACCTCTCTCAGCGCCCGCACCGATGAGACAGGCCGGTTCCGCATCGAAGGGGTGCCCGTGGGGCAGTATCTGACCCTTGCAGCGGGGCCGGTACGGGGGGCCAGCACGGCCATCGCGGTGCGACCAAACGTCTTCCTGAGGGACGCCGGCCAGGTGTTTTCGGTAGGCCGCTTGAGCCTGGGACAGCCCTGCAATGCCTACGGGCCGGTGCCTCGCGCCGGGCCGGGAGCCCAAGGCCAGGCGCCAGCGGTGGTGCCGGATGACGGGGAAGGAGATATACCGTAAGGCGTCGTGGGGATCGACGACAGGCCGTCGCCGTCCTTGGCGGGCGGGCGGGCGGGCCCACCGATCCGGGGTGGGGTAACTACGGCCCTGAGAACTGTCCCACTGGGCCGTGAGGCAGCGGGCATATACTGGGCTCCGGTTAAACCTAGAGGAGGCAACAGCCATGCGAATCATGGTGTTAAACCACACTCCGAGACGGGACACGGAATATCACGAGCGAGTGGAGCGCATCCTCCGCAGCTACGCATCACCCGGGACTCAAATAGATGTGGACTATCCCGACGAGTATCTTGCGGCCCAGGGCGGCGGCGCCTCGCACCTGGGGTACTACCTCTCGGGGCCGGCGCTGGTTCAAAAGGCGGTGTGGGCGGAGCAAAACGGGTACGATGCGGTGATCCAGAGCAACAATTTCGAGCCAGGGGTCGAAGCCTGCCGGCTGGCCGTCCGCATCCCGGTGCTGGGCCTTTGCCACACGACGATGCTCGCGGCCGCGAACCTTGCCGACCGGATCGGCGTGACGGTACCCCTGGACGGCTACTACATACTGGCCCGGCGCCTCCTGGAGGCCCAGGGCCTCATGCGGTTCGTGAGCGACCTCCGGTCGCTGTCTCTCGAAGGCGTCCCCCGCGGCGATCAGGTCGCAGTCCAGCGACCGCTCATTCACCAGCGGGCAGTGGAGGTGATGCGAGCCCTCGTCAAGGAGACGAAGGCCGAGTGCATCGTCCCTCTGGGTGGCGCGGTCATCCCCTACATCGTAGACCCCAAGGACCTGGAGCCAGAGGTGGGCGCTCCGGTACTCAATCCAAAGGCCATCGGCATCCGCACGGCAGAGATGTGCGTCCAGCTTGGCATCTCCCACAGTCCGCTTACCTATCCGCAGGCCACCCTAAGCTCTGGCGCTCCCGCCGGGGCACGGAGCTTGTGACCATGACAATCCAGAACCGTATCGAGGCCGCCGAAGCCTACGTCAAAGCCCTCAGCACCGGAGACTCCGCGGCCGCGCAGGCGGCGGCCAGGCACCTGGCAAAGGACATCGTGGTCCAGGTCGGCCCTCGCACCTTCGACGGCTACGAGGAAGCCCTCAAGCGCATCACCGGCGTCTGGCCCCTGACCCCGGTCTACCGCAAGGGCACCTGGCCGGCGCCGCAGGTGCAGGGTGACCGGGTGACGGTCAACGCGAACATGGCGCCGGTGGGCGCCGGCCCCACCGCGGTCAACCTCTCCTTCTCCTTCAACGATGCGGACCAGATCACGCTGGTCGAGCAGGAGAACCTGGTTACCCAGCCCATGAACGAGACGGACAAACTGCCCGACTTCGTCAAGACCCGCATCAACAATGCCCTGGCCAACGATACGCCCCTCTCGGTCAGCTATGTCGACGAATCCGGCCGGCCTCACCTCTCCCTCAGGGGCAGCACCCAGGTCTTCAGCGACAGCCAACTGGCAATATGGGTCCGGGGCCAGACAGGGCTGGCGGCGGCAGTACAGAAGAACCCCAACATCAGCCTCCTCTACCGCGACAACCCCACCCGCTCCACCCTGATCTTCATGGGCCGGGCGCACATCGACCCCAGGGAGGAAGTCCGTCGCAAGGTGTTCCAGACCGCGCCGGAGGTGGAACAAAACCACGAGACCTGGACCACCGGAGTCGCGGTGATCATCGACCTGGACCAGGTGGACGGCGCGACGCCAGAAGGGCGGGTCAAGATGCGGCGGGCGGGGTGACTGCGGCGCCGCTGATCCGCCTCGCCACGGAGGCCGATGCCGGACAGATCGCCGCTATCTACGCTCCCTTCGTAACGGGCACCGCCGTCTCCTTCGAGCTAATCCCCCCTGCAACCTCCATCGGCCTCGCCACCGCCGCCCCCTATCTCTGTCGCGATGGCCGGGAAGTTGGATGGCTGGGGAGAGGCCCTGGCGTCGGGGGTCAAACTGCTGCGGTAAGCCCTCATCCACCACCTCCAAGGCTGACCAGGGGTCCGTTGGCGCAACGATTCGGCGGCGCAGGCCGTCCAGCCTGCGCAGGCTCGGGCAGGCCTGAAGCCCGCCCCACCAGGTGGGCAATTATGGCTACGTGGGGGTCAGCCGGCGCCCAGGCACGCGCGGAGCACTCTTCGGCTGATGTTGACGCCCCTTCTGGCCAGCGCTAGGCTTGCCACGCGTGGCGAGGACCGCGCCGGAGGAACCCTGCCCCATGGTCAGTGAGCGGCTCCAGCGGCAGATCGATCGGCTCTTGGACGAGGCGGAAGAAGCGGTGGGCAAGAAAGACTGGCCCACGGCCCTCGACCGCGCCGAACACGTCCTGACCCTCCACCCGGAGAATCAGGACGCGGCGGCGTTGCACGCGGCGGCGCGCCGCGGACTCGCCGCGATAGCGGGTCCCGATCCCGGGCTGACGGCCGGCGCAGCCCCACCAGAAGCGGTCACCTCTCCAGAGCCGGTACCGCCTCATCCGGCGTCCTTCGTCAAGGGCCGCTACCAGGTCGTCCGCTTCCTGGGCGAAGGTGGCAAGAAGCGGGTCTATCTTGCCCACGACACGTTGCTGGACCGAGATGTCGCCTTCGCCCTCATCAAGACCGAGGGGTTGGACGAGGAAGGGCGCCGGCGTATCACCCGCGAAGCCCAGGCCATGGGCAGGCTGGGCGATCACCCCAATATCGTCCCCGTCTACGACATAGGAGAGGAACCTGGGAACGTGGGAACCCAGGAACCTGGAGAAGGGGGTCCCGGGGTCCCAGGTTCCCAGGTTCCCGTCCCCTACTTGGTCACCCAGCTCATGTCCGGCGGCGACGTTGAGGGTCTGCTAGAGGCGGCTGAAGGGCACCGCCTGCCCGTGGACCAGGCGATACGCATTGCTCAGCAGGTGTGCCAAGCCCTCGAGCACGCCCACGCCCACGGCATCGTCCATCGCGACCTCAAACCAGGAAATGTCTGGCTGACCGGACCAGTCCAAAGTCCTGAGTCCAAAGTTCAAAGTCCCACCACCCCCGACTCAGGACCCAGGACCCAGGACCCAGGACTCGTTGCTAAGATCGGGGACTTCGGCCTCGCCGTCGCGCTGGACCGTTCGCGCCTCACCCGAGCCGGGATGATGGTCGGTACCGTCGCCTACATGCCCCCCGAACAGGCAATGGGCGGCGACGCTGAACCTCGCAGCGACCTCTATTCCCTGGGCTGCATGCTGTACGAGATGGTGTGCGGCCGGCCCCCCTTCGTCGGTCAAGACTCCGTCGCGATCATCGGGCAGCACATCAACACACCGCCGGTGGCGCCCTCCTGGCACAACCCGGGCTGTCCAAGGGCCTTGGAGGAACTGGTGCTGCACCTCCTGGCCAAAACCCCGCAGGACCGGCCTGCTTCGGCCGCGGATGCGCTGGCCACCCTTCAAGTCATCGACTCCGCGGCGGTGAGTACGGCGTCCGCGGTGGGCAGCAATCCCCTGGACCGGCTCGCCCGCGGCATATTCGTGGACCGCGCCCAGGAGCTGGCCCAGGGGCGCGCCGCGGTGGACGAGGCCTTCTCGGGCCGTGCGGGGCTGCTGCTCCTTCACGGCGACCAGGGCATCGGCAAGACCCGCCTCGCCGAGGAAATCACCACCTACGCGTCCCTTCGAGGCGCC
>CAZPYZ010000161.1:0-8322 GCA_964590215.1 uncultured Dehalococcoidia bacterium
GAGGGTCATGGCCCACGCGCAAGCTACTCGGGGAATTAAGAACGCCGTGTTCGGAGGCATCGCTTCCATTGAGCACGGGATCTACCTCGACGAGGAAGCCATCGATGAGATGGTGAAAAGGGGTACGTATCTGGTGCCCACCCTGGTCGCCCCCCTTTGGATAATCCGTCGGGCGGAGCAAGACCCTGCCTCGGTGCCTCCCTATGCCCTTCGTAAGGCGAAGGAGGTGGTGGAAGCGCACCAGGGCAGCTTCCGTATGGCTGTCGAGAAGGGAGTAACCATTGCCATGGGCACGGATACCGGCGTTGGCCCGCACGGGACCAATGCTGAGGAATTCCAACTCATGGTCGAGAATGGGATGACTCCCATGGAGGCTATTGTGGGGGGGACCAAGACCGCGGCGGCCTGTTGCGGGGTGAGCGCCATCACCGGCACGTTGGAGCCGGGCAAACGGGCGGACATCCTGGCGGTCGATGGCGATCCGCTGGCGGATATCCGCGTTTTGCAAGACCGGGACCGTCTCGTCTTGATTCTTAAGGACGGACAGGTGGTCAAGAACAGCCTCGGCCCGGTCGAATAAGCAGGGATGAACAGGACATCGCGCCGACGACTAGGAGACGGCTCCCTGGGCGGTCAGTTGCTTGGCCATCAGCATTTCCTGCAACCAAGGGTGGGAGGGCAGTGGCTGCCTCCGTCCCGTATCGGAGAATCCTGTCCGCTCGTAGAGACTACCGGCGGCGGCATTGTTTTGCGTTACCCACAGCTCCAGTCTCCCTGCGCCGGCGTCCCGCGCCCACTGCTCGGCGGCCCGCATCAACCGGAGGCCGATCCCTTGGCGTCGGTGGGCCGGGTCCACCCAAAACGACACGAACTCGGCAAGGGTCAGGTCTTGCTCGGACAGGAAGACCCCGGCCAAACCATGGAACTGGTCGTCAAGCACGGCAACGAAAGTGCAGGCAGTTTCGCCCGCGGCACTGCGCTGTGCACGAGCGATCCAGACATCGTCCGCGAACTGCTCCTCGCGAGCTAGCGTGCTCCCGAAGGCCTGCGGTGCATCTGCCAAGGCGCGTAGCCGCACAGCACGAAGCTGACGCCAGTCTTCACAACGAATGGGCCGAATCTCTACCATCGGGCGATGGTTAGGCCTATCTCGCCATGGAGGGATAACTCCGCGAGCGTAGCTCTACCCCCAGGCGTCCCGAATGGCCGCGGCTACCGACGAGCGCTCTGGTTCCGGCAGAAAGCTCTGTGTCGCGGCCAGCGCGTTCAGCTCGCCCAGTTCGGCAAGGGTGAACCCACGATACTCTTCCCGGAACGGCTTCTCCCCAGCCATCTCCGCCCTGGCGTTGATGTTCTTGCCGCCGGTCGACAGGTCCTTGGCCCAGTACGGGATCAGGCCCCACCGTAGCGGGCCGCCGAGCCGCTTCTCGCCCTGCTGCACCACCGCCAGCACGTCCTGAGTCGGGGCGATGTGCAGCGGGGCCGCCACGTCATCCCGGTCTGGCTCCAGCCGAAGCCGAACCGCCGCTGTAGCCGTTCCCCCTCAGCCGTCAGTCCAAAGCGCCCACACATCTCCCCGCGTCACTCCCTGGCCCGTTACTGTGGCGCCGATCCTACCAGAAACGGAACACCCCTGGTGTCGCTTGGAGGCCTGCTGGAAGAGAGCGCCGAGACCTACGAAGTTTGGACCAAGCAGTTCGGGCAGGGCCGCGCTCCGGGTATTCCTAAGGGCGATGCCGTCAAGGGCTTGGGACTCAACAGCGTCGCGGCACTGGTTCTCTTGGGTCAGCGGCAGCCGCCCTCATACCCTGAGCGAACCGGCGGCTTCACCAAGTTTTCACCGTCAGGGCTTACCGTCAGGAGCACGCCCCATTGAGCGCAGAGAGCCCCTTCATTTGCGTGCACTCCTTCGACAGGTCGCCTGGCTATGGTGCCTCGTTGCCGGCCACCGCTGGCCCTACAACCAAGAGTGGGGCATAAGCGAACGCCGTCGCTGCCAGCGCTGCGGCCGTTGGGGAAACGTGTGGCAATGAACGGTTGTTAACGCACGCTACGCGTCGGCTACGCCCAGCGTCATCTAGCCTCTTCCAGCCTTCGACAAGCCAGCCTCAGGCTCCTAGAATGGACCGTTGGCCCGCTCCTTCGGGAGACCGGGCCGGACGAGGTGCCTGAGTGGGTCAAGAGCGTTCCCAGGGCGTGGTATCGCGACAACTGTTCCTTTCCCTTTATCTCCCGGCCACGCTGCTCTCCCTGGGGGACAGTATGGTTGCCCCCGTGATCCCGGTCTTTACCAAGTCCTTCGAGGTCAGCTTCGCGACGGCGTCTCTTGTCTTCGTGGTGATGAGCGTGGGATCGTTGGTCGGCGCCTTCTCGGCGGGGTACCTGATGGACAAGATCGGGCGGCGACCGGTGCTGCTCGCGAGCCCCATTCTGGTGGCTATCGGGTCCCTGATGACGCCCTTCTCCGGCTCTTTCGAGATGCTGCTGCTCTGGCGGTTTCTCGTGGGCGCGGCTCACCATGCCTGGCAGCAAGCGCGGGTGGTGATCATCGCCGATACCGCTCACCACCGCGAGCGGGCGCGGCAGATGCAGTGGATGTCGGGGGTCAGCCGCGCCGGGCAACTCTTCGGCCCCGCGGCCGGCGGGCTGATGGCAGGCGGCTTCGGCTTGTGGGTTCCCTTTGTTGTTCATGCCGTGCTCACCGTGGCCTCCGTGGTCCCAAGCTTCAAGCTGATCCAGGAGACCGCACCCGGGCTGCGCGGCCGGGACAGCCCCGAGGAGGCAGAGCTGGCGAGGCAGGGCTGGCGCCCGGTCATCGCCTACATGCTCACCTTCCAGATCATCTTCTTCCTGTGCATTCAGCTGGCCGCGGCGATGTGTCGGGGTGGTCAGGAGCACGGCGCGCTGAACCTGTACGCGGTCTACGCTTACGACCTGGGCCCACAGGAACTAGGGTTGCTCAACACGGTTGCAGTGATCCTCGGGGTTCCTGTGCCGTTTCTTTCGGGCTACTTCATGGACCGCTACGGCCGCAGGTCCGTGATCGTCCCCGGCTTCGGGTCTTACGGCCTCTCCGTGGTACTCATGTCCTTGACCGCCTTCCTCCCCCTGCCCGTGACGTTTTTCCTGGCGTGCTACGTGCTCACCCTGGCGACTCAGGGCACCACAGGGGGAACCATGCAGGTGCTGGGGGCGGACCTGGCCCCGCCCTTTGGGCGTGGGCGCTATTTCGCCATCTGGCGGCCCGTCTCACAACTGGGATCGACAGTCACGCCGGGGCTCTTCGCGCTTATCGCCGAGCGGGCCGGGTACGGGTACGGGTTCCTCTACCTCTCGGCATGCGCGTTCTTCGTGGCCATTGGGGTTGGCACGAT
This sequence comes from uncultured Dehalococcoidia bacterium, assembly GCA_964590215.1. Lineage (GTDB taxonomy): Bacteria > Chloroflexota > Dehalococcoidia > SHYD01 > SHYD01 > CAZPYZ01. The sequence goes on from CAZPYZ010000161.1 coordinate 3,375, forward strand.
CCTGGGAGATACCCTGGCGCAGCACGATAGAGAGGACGCGCAGCGGATGGCGGTGCGGCGCAGCGCACGGGACGCCGAGTAGGCGGGCGCTCACCCGTCCTGCAGAGGGGACTCCGGCGAAGCGCGGCGATGTTGGGCTGTGCTCTCCCTAACTGAAGGGTCAAACGGGCAACTGTGCAACCTCCGGCGCTGCCACCACCTCGAACGCGTTGAGGACGCCGGCGAGGAGCCCGTACTGGCCGGCCAGCGCGGTCAGCTCAACCAGCCCTCGCACGCCAAAGCGGTTCAGCATCCGGTCAAACACCGCCTGGTCCACCCGGTTCTTGCGGAGGAGTTGCTGGATGTAGGTGACGATGGCTGCTTCCTCGGCGTTTAGCTCTGCAGGATCGCGCCGTTCCCGGATCGTTGCGACGGTGTCCTCCGAGAGGCCCGCCTTGCGGGCTGCGTCCGCGTGGGCGCCCCAGATGTAGGAGCAATCCTTTTCTCGGGCCACGGTGATGATGGCCAGCTCTAATTCAGGGGGCTTCAAGGATGACTCGAACCGCAGGTAGTTGCCCAGGTGACTCACCCGCTGCGAGACCTCCGGGCTGTGCAAGAGGATGCTCTGGGGGCCGCCGAAAGGTCCCTGACGGCCCGCCAGCAAGCGGTCGAAGAAGTCGTGATAGGCGGCGGGCAGGTCAGCCTTCGACGAGATGGACGTTACACGTGGCATGGGCGGCACCTTTCTGTCTGTTTTGGGATAGGATAGCCCGGAGGAGGCAACTGCGCTATCTTGCCAAAGCTCTGGTGACTGTTGGGAGTTCTAGGTTCACAGTTCTTGGTTCCGTCCACTCCCCCTGGAACCCAGAAGCCTCAACACTTGAATCCAGTCAACCTCGAACTAAGAACCCCGAACTTTGAACTCGTACCAGCTCTGGTGAGGTGGGGCGAATGCAAGGCCGGGCCCGGCAAGCCTTGGAGCGCCATGGTAGACTGGGCCCGATTCATAGAAGGGGGGAGTGCACATGACCACGACAGCGGAGAAGCAAGTGATGACCCCGGAGCGATTCGCCCAGGGGTACACCTGGCAGGATTACATGGCCAGCATCAAGGCGAACAAAGAGCGATTCCAACAAAACTACGACGAGTTCCAGGTGGACCCGGACATGGTGCCCTTCTTCAAGGCCTTCAACGCCAAGAAAGGGCCGGTGAAGCTGGTCGCCATCGGCGAGGACTGGTGCTCGGACGTGGTGCGCGGGCTGCCCGTAGCGGCGCGGCTGGCCGAGGCTGCGGGGTTCGACCTTCGGATCTTTCCCCGGGATGCCAACCTGGACCTGATGAACGAGTACCTCTGGCGGCACCAGTACCTCTCCATCCCGGTATTCGTGTTCTTCGACAGGGATTGGAAAGAGCTGGGACACTGGATCGAGCGTCCTGCGATCGGCTACAAGTTCGTGGCCGAGTTGCAGGAGGAGCTAGCCAAGAGTGGCGCTAGTGCAGACGAGGTCGCTGCGGCCACGCGAGAGCGGCGCGCCGCCGCTCAGAAGGAGTGGATGCACGAGACCATCCGCGAGCTGAAGGAGCAGGTCCTCTACCGGGTGATGTGAGGCACTCCGCGTACGGTTTGTCGGGGGCCTCCCTGGAGGCCCCTTCCTCATCCGCAGAGGATTGACACGTAATACGTCACCAAGCTGCCCTTCACGCATTACGCATTGCGTAACTGTTCACAGTTCTTGGTTCCGTCCACTCCCCCGGGAACTGAGTAGTCTGGACGGTGGAAACCAAGTTCACTCGAACCCAAGAACCCTGAACTCTGAACTGGTATCGCATTAGGCATTACGAACATGTATCTGCACAAAGGTGCTACGTACAATCGCGTGGCACCATCGAGGCCTCAATGGCAGAAGAACTGAGCGGACAGGTCGCCCTGGTGACAGGTGCGGGTTCTGGCATCGGACGCGCGAGCGCGCTTGCCTTCGCTCGAGCGGGGGCCAAGGTGGTCGTCGCCGATAGCGACCCCAAAGGTGGCGAAGAGACGGTGCGCATGATCCAGAACGGAGAGGGGCCGAACCGCTCCGCGGTATTCATCCGTGCGGACGTCTCCCAAACCGGCCAGGTGGAGGCGTTAGTGCGCGGCGCGGTCGCGGCCTATGGCCGGCTCGACTGCGCCCACAACAATGCGGGTATCGAGGGCGCCGGCATGGTAACCCATCGCCATCCTGAGGACGAGTGGCGCCGCATCATCGAAGTGAATCTCGTTGGAACGTGGCTGTGCATGCGCTATGAGATCGAGGAAATGCTCCGCCACGGCCGTGGCGCGATCGTCAACACGGCGTCTATCGCCGGCCTGGTGGCCAGCCCTGCGTCGGGCTCGGCCTACACCGCCAGCAAGCACGGCGTTGTCGGGCTCACCAAAGCGGCCGCGGTCGAATATGCCCATGCGGGTATTCGAATCAACGCCGTCTGCCCCGGCGTGATTCGAACGCCCATGGTTGAGCGGCATCTGGGGCGGCACCCGGAGTTGGAGGGACAATTTACCGCGGCCGAACCCATGGGCCGGTTCGGTATGCCTGAGGAAGTCGCGGCGGCGGTGGTGTGGTTGTGCTCAGACGCCGCGTCCTTCGTGACGGGGCACCCCATGGTCGTGGACGGCGGGCTCGTGGCCCGGTAGCCAAGACGTGACCACTGCTGCGTGATCGTGGTGCGTGATACGTGATGCGTGGCCGGAGTTATGGTCAGACATCACGTATCACGTGTCGCCCCAGATGCTACGTAGTAAACCAGTAGGGCTTGTGGCGCAGGCTCTTGCTACGGTCGCGGCAGTTGCGGTACGCCTCCTGGCAACCCTGGGATGCCCGGAATCTGCGGGATGTCCATAGGTGGGGCCGGGATCTGGAAGTCGGCGTCGGCGACACTGGTGCTGTAACTGGTGGCCTCCATGCTGAACTCGGTCCCTTGGCTCTTGGTCTGGGTGAGGAGGGGCACCCCCTGGTTGCTGTAACAGACCAGCCCTTCATCGACGCCGGCAGGCCCGCCAGCTTTCGACTTGATGCCGTAGCACTGAGCCGTTTGCCCAGCGATCTGCCTCGTACCCTGATAGGTTGAGTCGTACTGGCCCGGGTTCGCATGGACCTGCTCCTGGGCTTGCCCAGCCGGCGCCTGACCCGGCGGCAGTGATTGCCCCTGGGGCATCTTCAGGCAGGTTCGTGTCCCCCCCTGGGCCATGCACATATAGGTCCCATCTTCGAGCATGAACATCGAGGTGTCCTCACCGCCCATCTTCGTGTCCATCCGGCGCTTGGGCGGTTTGAAGTAGACGGTTTGTTCCCCGGCGAGAGACGTCCCCTGGCTGGTCCCGCTGATCCGGTACACCACCTTGTAGGAGGCCTGCCGGCCGGCGCCGACGATGTCCACGAAGGAGGGAGCTTGAGGCGCCGTCGTGGCTGTCGCGGCAGCCGTGGGCTGCGCCGCAGGCTGAGACGCTCCCGCAGGAGCCGGGCCCGCGGGGGCGCTGCCGCAGGCTATGCCAGTGGAAAGGATAAGCGCACCTAATCCCAGAAAGCGGACGCGCGTGGTCATGTCGTTTTCTCCGACGGGGGGTTTCCAACGCAGTATACAGGGCTCAGCTTGGCGCGGACCGTGCGTTGCTTGTGATCTATTTCATTGACGGTTGCACCGGCGGGCGGCACGCTGAGGGTGTTGAGGTGTTAGGAGTGGATGGGAGGTGCCACCATGAAGCGCTCAGCCAATAAGCATGCCCCCAAACTCTATGTAACTGCCGCCGACTTCGCCCTCACCACGTGGGAAGCCGAGACCGGCGAGGCCTCCAGCGGTAAGGATATCCGCCGGATAGGATTGACGCCGCCCTGGGACGAGCGGCGCTCGTGGAAGCGGTTGGTCCGCGGGGTCCTCAAGAACCGGCCAGAGAACAAGGGCCCAGGACACCGCCGCCGCGTCGAGCTGCCGGTGGCCTAGAAGCACGGCCGGAAAGCCGGTGACACTGGGGCTGCGCCCCAGACCCCAGGTTCACGCAGCGGTCGTTTGCCCCGCCTCCCTCGACTGAGTGCGGCTCTGCGGCCGCACTCCTAGGCGTCATAAGGCCGTCCTTCCCGACACTACGCGCTTCTCTCAGAAGCCCGACCGGAAAGCTGGTAACACTGGGGCTGCGCCCCAGACCCCAGCTTCACGCCAGGAACGTTTTGCCCATCTTCCCCCGGGTGAGTGCGGCTTTCCGGCCGCACTCCTAGCTGTCAAAGGTCGGCCCGCTCCGCACAGCCTTCATGTGCGGCCGTTTGGGGATGATGAGCAGGTAGGCGTCGTACTAAAGAAAGCCCCCCCGCATGCCCCGGAAGACCCGCTTGACATGGCCCAGCCCTGGGAGTAGCGTCGCCGTAACATCCGTCCGCGGTCAGTAACGCTTGGTTCGGGTTTGCCTCAGTGTCCGCGAAGGGCGAAACTGAGCCCGGCTTAGCCCCAAGGAGGCTGGAGCCATGACGCGATCCCTCGGCGTCCTTGTTCTTCTGCTGGCCACGTTGGCCGCCGGCTGCACCGGAGCGGCCCCAGCCGCCGCCCCCCAGGCTGACCAAGAGTCGACGCCGGTCTATGGTGGCGTCCTCAACGCAGTGGCCTACCGCGGTGATCCCATCGATTGGGACCCCAACTTCGAAGGGCGGGCCCACTTCGGGAGCCTGGCCGCCCATAACCGGCTCCTCGGGGTCAACGTGGGCCCCGAGGTCGAGTACACCAACATGGTCCTCAAGCCGCAGCTCGCGGAGCGGTGGGAGGTGTCGCCGGACGGGAAGGCCGTGACGTTCTACCTTCGGAAAGGCGTCAAATTCGCCAACCTGCCCCCCGTGAACGGTCGTGAGCTCACCGCCGCCGACGTGAAGTGGACCGCGGAGTACTACACCCGTACGGGCGAGCTGAAGGATAAGAAGCTTGAGCCGAGCAGGAACGGCTTCATGTACCA
>CAZPYZ010000162.1:0-8279 GCA_964590215.1 uncultured Dehalococcoidia bacterium
AGGCACGAAGCATCCTTCGACGGGCTCAGGACGGCGTCTGGTGGGGAGGCCCCGCGCCGCCAGACCCTTCGTTCCTCAGGGTGACAGAGACCCGCTCCGTCACCGTATTGTCACCGTATTAATTGAAAGAGGCTACTAAATAACCAGCCGCCTAACCCGAAGGGCTGGTACACGCATCAGGCGCTGGTTGACGGGGTCAACAGCGAGCAAGTGGCTTTCTAAGGTGTGGGCCCCGAGCGTAGGTATCTCGCCGGGTTCGCCGAACATGACCAGGTCGGCCGCCTCCATGCCTTCCAGGCGGATGAACGCATGACCGTAGTCGGACGGGACTGTTGTGCCATCGGCGAGCACAGCATCAACGGACCCGGCGGGCTCGATGCCAAGGCGCTCCAGGATCTCCCTCGGGATGCTCGAGAAGCTCGATCCTGTGTCGGCGAGGACCTCCACGGACTCCCAGCGCGACCGATCTATATTTGCGACTTCGAGGGTTACCCGAAACGTGCTCATCTAACCCTCAGGTTAGCGGCAGGACCCCTTCCTTGTACATGAGCCGCGCGAGCATACCGATCCCTTCGTGGATGGTCCTTTCATCCTCGAAGGCGAAGGCCAGCCGGCAATAGTTGTTGGCACGGTTGGCTGGGGAGAACTGGACGCCCGGCACATAGCGGATGCCTGATGCCTGGGCCTTGTCCAACAGCGCTGCGGTGTCCACGTTCTCGGGAAAACTCACCCACAGGTACATGCCGCCGGCCGGAATGCGAAACGTCGCGAGTTCTCCGAAGTGCTCGCCCAGGGCACCTACCATGGCATCGCGGCGTGACCTCAGGGCGCCGTTCAACGCCGCGAGGCGCTGATCCCAGAATTGGGACAGGTAACGGCACACAATAGAGGTCGTCAGGACGTTGTTCCCTCCACTCAACTTCCAATTCACCATGCTGTGCAGCACCGGCTCCGGCGCAGTGAGCCACCCAAGCCTGATGCCGGGGCCGAGAACTTTGGAAAAGGTCGCGCAGTAGATCACCCAGTCCCGCGCCCCGGGCAGGGAAGCGATAGCCGGCGGCACTTCCTGGTGGTCTATCCTCTCGTGGACATAACAGTCGTCTTCGAACACCAGGGTTCCGTATTCCTGTGCCAGCCGCAGCACTTCCCGCCGCCTTTCCAAGGGCAGCACGGTCCCCTCGGGGTTCTGGAAGGTCGGGATAGTGTAGATGAACTTGGGCCGCTTCCCTTCCTGTTGCAGTGCTCGAAGCGTTTTGTCCAGGCCCTCGGTGACCATCCCCTCCCCATCGGTCTCGATGCCGATCACCTCTGCCTGGAACTGGCGGAAGATCCTCAGGGATCCCTGGTAGTGGTGTTGTTCCGCGAGAATGAGGTCTCCAGGGTTGATGAGGTTGTACATGACAAGACGGATAGCTTCCAACGACCCGTTGGTCAGAAGCAGATCGTCGGCCTCCAATGGGATCCCGCGATCCTTCTTGAGCGTGGACGCGATGAACTCTCGGGCATCCCTGGGACCCTGATCTGGCGGATAGTAGGCGAGGAGATGACCGTCTTCGAGTACGGCCTGACGGGCGGTTTCGGCCAACTGCTGCAGGGGTAGGAGCTCAACACCGGGGAGAACGGTGCCGAAGTTATAGGTCCAATCTTCTGCGGGGATGCGGAGCCCCCCGATATTTGGGCGAGTCAGAAACTCGTCGTACTTAGGGGCGGTAGCCATCGATTCCTCCTCGGCTTGCGTCCGCGGCCCGCACCCGGCGCTTCACACACGTGGAGATTGGGGCAACCTCCGCATCTGCGGGAACAAGATCACCTCTCGGATGGAGGCGTTGTCCGTCAACAGCATGGTAAGCCGGTCAATGCCGATACCGAGCCCACCCGCAGGCGGCATGCCGTGCTCCAACGCGAAGAGAAAGTCGTCGTCGAGGGTCTCCGCCTCTTCGTCGCCTGCCTCCCTGAGCCCTGCCTGGTGCGCGAAGCGGGCGCGCTGTTCGGCGGGGTCGTTCAGCTCGCTGAAAGCGTTGGCGATCTCCATTCCCCCAACGAAGCCTTCGAACCGCTCTACCAGGCGCGGGTCATCCGCCTTCTGTTTGGCTAATGGCGACAGCTCGACTGGGTAGTCGAGGAGGAAGGTCGGCTGGATCAACTTTGCCTCCACGAAGGTGGAAAGCAATTCGTCCACCAGCTTTCCGTAGCCGAGGCCCTGAGGGAGGTTGATCCCCCGCTGCTGCGCCGCCGCGCGCAGGGCGTCAGCGTCCTTGCACGCGAAAAAGTCCACCCCGCTCTCCTCCAAGATCGCGTCCCGTAGGGTCGTTCGTCGCCAGGGTGGACTCAGGTCGATGACTTCCCCCTTGTACGAAATGGTGGCATCGCCTAGCACTTCCCGGCCGATGAAGGCCAGCATCTCCTCCACCATGCCCATCACATCCTGGTAGTCCGCATAGGACTCGTAACTCTCTAGCATGGTGAACTCGGGATTGTGCTTGTGCGAGATGCCTTCGTTGCGAAAGATACGTCCGATCTCGTAGACCTTGTCGAATCCCCCTACGAGCAACCGCTTCAGATACAATTCGGTGGCTATACGGAGGTAGCGGTCCTCATCGAGGGCGTTATGGTGGGTGACAAAAGGACGGGCCGCGGCGCCGCCGGCCTGGGGGAGGAGGATGGGGGTTTCCACCTCCAGGAACCCCCGGGCGTCCAGAAAGCGCCGCATTGCCGCGACGATCCTCGAACGGGTAGCAAAGGTGGTCTTGACCTCCTCGCTGGACATGAGGTCCAGGTAGCGATGCCGGTGGCGCGTCTCGACGTCGGTGAGGCCGTGCCACTTCTCGGGAGGTGGTTGGAGCGACTTGGCCAACAGGGCGTAGGCGTGGGCTTCGGCGGTGATCTCGCCAGTGCGAGTTCTGAACAGGGGACCGGTCACGCCGATGAAATCACCCAAATCTAGGTTTTCGAGGGCCTGATAGGGTCCCTGCCCTATGTGGTCGGCCCGGAGGTAGACCTGGATCTTGCCCGTGGCGTCCCGGAGGTCCAGAAATGAGGCCCGGCCCATGAAGCGGAGGGCGATTATACGCCCCGCCACGTTCACGACCGCCTCACCGCGGGCACCGGGCTCAACGCCGTGGCAGTGGTGGAAAAGGGCGATCGCCTCGGCATTGGTGTGGGTACGGGCGAAGCGCGCTGGGTAAGGGTCAATCCCAGCGGCCCGCCAGCGTTCGAGTTTCGCGGCTCGCTGCCGGTAGAACTCTTCGTTACGTATCGCCATGCCTAGGAAAACGGCCCCGGACTAACGGGGCCGTGGACACGTTGGGTCTCCGTCAACCACACCAGCCACTCAGGATGGCCAGCGACGCTTCTCGTCGGGCGGACAAGAAATGAGTCGCCTCACTCGATCCGGGTCAGCGTATAGGAGAAGACCCCCGCAGGCACCATGATCTTGATGTTGTCTCCAACCCGCTTTCCGAGCAGCGCCTTTCCCACCGGGGACTCGTTGGAGATCTTCCCCTCCAGGGGGTGTGCCTCGGCGCTTCCCACGATGGTGTAGTGCTCTTCCTGTCCGTCCTCCGTCTTGACCGTCACCCGGGCTCCGACCTTTACCCACGCCGCCTCAGTGTCGTGAGGGACCACCTTGGCGACTTTCAGCAGACTCTCCAGGTCTCGGATCCGGCCTTCCACGAACGACTGGTCGCGTTTGGCATCGTCATACTCGGCGTTATTGACGGTTGTTCCCAGCTCTTTGGCTTGGTGGATCTTGTCCGCGATCTCCCTGCGGCGGTTAGTCCGCAACTCGTCTAGTTCATGCTCCAACTCCTCTAGCCCCTCGGGGGTCAGGTAAACGGGCTTTTGTGTCATCCTCCACCTCCTTGAGCAACGGGAAGGGGAATTCTACTAAAAACGACTGAGCGCCGCACAGTGCCGTCTCAGCCGCCTAGTAACTAACCACGCCGCCGCTTATACGCGGCGAATGGGGATTTTTGCCTCATGCTACAATAAACACGAGCATAAGACTAGGCCCCCTGGCATTCTGATTGTAGCGCAGGATCTCGGGGGGCTCTCTTCATAGGAGGACATGGGCACCAACCGCGGCGCGATCGCCCTCGTCATCGTCCTCGCGTTGCTCGCCGGGGCGGCCGGCGGCGCGGGCGTTGCCTTTCTCCTCCTAGGTGAGGGTCGCAGCGGAGCCCCGGCGCTGGCTGGCGGGCTGACCCTGGTCGAAGACTCTGCCATCGTCAACGCCGCTAACAAGGTCAGCCCAGGTGTCGTCACCATCGTCACAGAATTGGATGCCCCGCAGCGGCGGGGAGGCGCCACCACACCCGAGCAGGCCTCCGGCTCCGGCTTCATCATCGACCCACGAGGCTACATCCTCACCAATGCCCACGTAGTCCAGGGTGCCCAGAGCCTAACTGCGGTGCTGGCCGACGGGGATCGTCGGGAGGCCAAGCTTGTCGGACGTGACTGGCCCTTCACCGACCTGGCCGTCATCAAAGTGGAAGGCGAGCGTCTCGATCCACTCAGCTTCGGCAACTCTGACGCCCTGGTTCCGGGGCAGCGAGTGCTGGCGGTCGGAAGCGCGTTGGCGGATTTCCGCAACACCATCACCCAGGGTGTGGTCAGCGGGTTGCACCGTACCTGGCGCGGCGGCCAGGGGTTGGTCTTCGAAGACCTGATTCAGACAGATGCGGCCATCAACCACGGGAACAGCGGCGGGCCCCTGGTAAACACCGCCGGCCAAGTCGTCGGGATTAACACCTCCGTCATCCGCCAGACGGAGGCGGGCCAGCCCGTTGAGGGCATTGGCTTCGCGATCCCCAGCAACGTCGCTCGGTTGGTAGCGAAACAGCTGGTGGAAAAGGGGCGAGTGACCAGACCGGATCTAGGGATAGCCCAGCCCCGACAAGTTACTCCGGCCCTGGCTTCGTTCCTGGGCCTTCCCGTCCGACAGGGTGCCTTCGTGTTGCAGGTAAACCCCAATGGCCCCGCCGCCCAGGCAGGTATCAAGGATGGCGACATCATCACCCGCCTTGCCAATGACCCCATCGATGACGCTCACCCCTGGTCCAACGTCTTGATGAAGCACGAGCCAGGAGAGAAAGTCACGGTGACGCTGAACCGAGATGGTCGGGAGCTCAGAGTAGAGGTGACCCTCGTCGAGCGGCAATAGGAGCCGCTCCCACACGTCGGGTGTCGGGATATAATGGCCCCCGATGCGGGTAATAGCGGGCACGGCTCGGGGGGTCCCGCTCAAAGCTCCGGCTGGAGCAGCGCTCCGGCCTACTTCTGACCTGATTCGCGGAGCCCTTTTCGACATCCTTGGCCAGTTCTTCGACGCAGATACGAAAGTGCTGGACCTCTACGCGGGATCCGGGGCATTGGGCATCGAAGCTTTGAGCCGTGGCGCAGGCTGGGCCGATTTCGTAGAACAGGAGCCCCGCTGCTGCACCGCCATCCGGGAGAACCTCATGGCGGCTGGACTGCAAGCCCGAGCCAAGGTGTACTGCCTCTCGGTCGCTCGCGCGGTACCCCGATTGCCGGGGCCTTACGATATCATCTTCATGGATCCACCGTATGCCCTCCCAGCCGATCTCTCCCTCGTCACTTCCCTGATGGAACGGGGGGCCCGCATCATTTTGGAACACTCGCGTCGGACTTCCCCTCCCCGGGAGGAGTCGGGTCTGATTCTGGCCCGACAACGCCGTCACGGCGACACGGTCATCTCTATATTCGAAGCCCAAGGAGCCTCTGTTGGTCAGAGCGGTCTACCCGGGTAGCTTTGATCCGGTCACATTGGGTCATCTGGATATAGCAAGGAGGGCTGCACGCCTGTTCGACGAGGTCATTATCGCCGTGTACGATGCCCCACCCAAGAAGCTCTTGTTCGAAACCACTGAGCGGATTGGCCTGTGGGAAGAGGCGGTAGTGGGGTTGCCGAATGTGCGAATCGTGCCTTACACCGGGCTCACCGTCGACCTCGCGCTCGAGCTCCAGGCAGACGTCTTGGTCAGGGGATTGCGTGCCCTCTCGGACTTCGAGTATGAGCTGGAAATGGCGATGACCAACAAGCGCATGGCAGGCAGTGTGGAGTCGGTGTTCCTGATGAGCAGCCAGGAGCACCTGTATCTGAGTTCGACGCGCATCAAGGAGCTGTGGGGTCTCGGACACCCGGTGGCGGGTATGGTCCCCGGGCACGTGGACCGTGCGCTGCGTGAGAAGCTCTCCGCCGGTTCCCCCCTGCCCATGGGGGAGGACTAAAGCGAGGGTCCCATAGATATCCTCCATCTCATCGACCGGCTGGACGCGCTCATCGACGCGGGTTTCGGGGTGCCCGGCACCGGCAAGGTCATGATCGACCGAGAAGCGCTGTTAAACCTCATCGATGAGATGCGAGCCAGCATCCCGGAAGACCTTCAGCACGCGCAAGAAGTGCTGGGTGCCCGGGAGTCGCTGTTGGCAGAGGCGAAGGGGGCGGTGGAGCGCATGCGCCGAGAAGCGGATGATCACTTCCGGCAGCGCACCGACCAGCACGAAGTGGTTCTGGCGGCCCGGAAGGAAGCTCAGGAGATCGTAGCCCGCGCCCGAGGCGATGCGCAACGGGAGCTTGCCCAGGTGGAGGAGGATATCGCTGCTCGGAAACGGGAACTGGACGAGTACAGCCTTGGGCTGCTCCGCAGACTGGAAGGGAGCCTCAACGCGAACCTTGGCCAGATCCGGCAGGGGATCGAAGGCTTGTTAGAAAAACAGCGGCGGGCGGGCCCCTCGGAAGAGGACAACGGCCTGTGAACCGCGATCAGGTCCGCGCGCGGCAGGTGCAGTGGGACCGGTTCCACCAATGGGAACTGCGGCAGAAACCCCGGAGGGTAGACCTCGCCAAGACGTGGGCATGGTATGAGGAAGTGTGGACCGCAGCGCAGCAGTTCCGTACAGACGAAGAACGCGTTGAGGCAGACCAAGAGAAGCTGGGATATATCCGGCTGGTTCGGGACCGGCTGGCCTGTTTGCCGTGGCCGAGGTAGGCGCGCTCTCCCGTGCGCTCGCCCAGGTGGTACGGTTCTTCGAGGACGCTGGTATCCCGTACATGGTGTTCGGGGCCGTAGCCAATCTCGTTTGGGGCGAGCCTCGCACGACCCAAGATATCGACGTTAAGATCAGCGTCGCTGCAGAGGAGATTCCCGGGCTGATCGCGGCGGCCAGTCGAGCCTTCCGGATACGTGCTTCGTGCCCTGACGAGTTCGTCACCCAGACGCGGGTGCTGCCCCTGGAAACCCACGACGGTGTGCCCGTTGATGTGGTCCTCGCCGGTTTGCCCTATGAGGAGCAGGCGTTGCAGAGGGCTGTTACCCGCGACATCGCGGACGTGGCTATTCGGGTCGCAACCGCAGAAGACCTTATCGTGCACAAGCTCGTGTCAGAGCGGGCCCGAGACAGAGAAGACGTCGCAGGCGTGATAAGACGGCAGCGCCGAACGATTGACAGGGGATACCTTGATCCGCTTGTGAGAGACATCGCCCAAATGTTGGACGACCCGAGCATTTGGGAATGGTACCGCTCCCAAGTGGAAGCGCATTGCTGAGGTTGCCGAAAGCACTCCTACCAGCTCGCGATGTCCTCCCCGCCGTCCACGCCGATTACGTTCCCGGTCATCCAGGCGGTGCCCTCTGAAGATAGTGTAACGATGGCCTTCGCCACATCCTCTGGCGTCGTCATGCGTCCGCTTGGGTTTCCAGCCGTGGCCTTCCTCATGAGCGTCTCGTGCACGGGGATGCGCCGGAGGGCCGGCGTGTCCGTCACGCCGGCCCGGATCGCGTTCACGGTGATGCCGTTGGGCGCGAGCTCCATCGCCAGTTGCCGCACGTGGGACTCCAGGGCTGCCTTGGCGGCGGACACCGCCCCGTAGGTCGCCACCACCCGGCTCGATCCTGCGCTGGTCATCGCAAAGACCCGCGAGCCCTGGCTCAGGAGTCCCTCGCGGTAGAGGTCCTGCACCCAGTACACGAGGCTGTGGGCCATGACGTCCAGCGTCATCTCCATCTGGGCCTGGGTGAGCGCCTCTTTTTGGTCCCTTGCAATGAAAGGTTTCAGGGTCCCGAACGCCAGGGAGTGCAGTACCACGCGTAACGCCAGTCCCTTGGTTCCCTGTGCGATGGCGGCCACGACCTCCGCCCGCTTCGCCGCGTCAGCTGCGTTCACGTTGAAGTAGCGGGCCTCGACACCCGCCTTCTGGATCTCGTCCACGGTCCGCTGGACGTTGGGCATCGTGGCCCGCCGGTCGAGGTGCACCCCGA
>CAZPYZ010000163.1:0-3491 GCA_964590215.1 uncultured Dehalococcoidia bacterium
CGCTGCGATGGCATACCCGGTATCTGGCGGCCCCCGCCGCCTGCTGAAGCTCAGAATGACACCTTCCGGTAGCTGGTGAAACTCCCACATCAACTGGTCACACCCTACCGGTTGACCTTCCGCGGAGGCGGGCCCTAAGGTCTCGAAGGCCCCGATGTGGCCCGCCCCGCCCGTTTCGAGGGCCTCAACTAACCCGAACCTCGGACGAACGTGCCCCCCCGCAGCCCGCGCGGCTACGGGGTACGAAACTTGCTGGGCAACGCCCATGCGGCGGGGATGCCGTCGCCCTGGACGCGGGGTCGGACCCGCCAGTGGTAGGTGTGGTTCGGCTCCAAGGGCGCCGCCGGGGGGATCGTATAGCTATTTTGGGGGTCGGTCAGGGCTCCGTGGCGCAACTCGTAGTAAAGAAAGGCGTCGGCGCCGAAGGTCGGGTCACGACTGACCTGCACCTCGTAGTAGAAGATGCTGTTATCGAGGTTGGTCCACCGAAGGGTTGGCGTCAGGCTCCCCACCACGGCATTATTAGCAGGTTCCGCGAGGCTGACGGTGCCGATGGCAGGGGCTGGCGTCCGGAACGTGAAGGTCTGCGACCAGGGGCCCCACAGCAGGCTTGTCTCATCCACGGCCCGGCCTGAGTAGGTGATGCGGACCCGCCAGGTATAGGTCATGCCCGGCAGCATGACGTAATTGCCTCCACCCAGGAACGGCGGTTGGACTGTGTACCCCGTCTCGAAGTTCCGGATCAGATTGATGCCGGGGCCATCATTGTTAGCCGGAATGACCTGCAAGTGATACTGAGAGGCGCCCTCGACGGCGCTCCACGCGAGGTTTCCCCCCAAAGAAGGGAGAGCCGTCTTGTCCTCGAGACCGATTAGGGCGGGCGCCTTTTGAGCCACCAACTGGATCACCGAGAGGTTGTCCGAGCCGCTATTCGCCACGTATAGGACCGTGTCGTCATTGCTCACGGCCGCGCCAATGGGCCCAGTGCCAACGGGCATGGAGGCGAGGACCGTACTGGTCGAACCGTCGATGATGGTGACATCGTTGCTGCCCTGGTTCGTGACGTAGGCCAGGTTGCCTCTAGGGAAGAGCGCAACACCACGAGGCCGCAAGCCTCCCGGGAGCGTGGCATAAGCGCCGTGAGTGCTGCCTTCCAGGACAGTGACATTATTGCTCCCAATGTTTGCCACATAGATCCTGTTAGTCTGTCGGTTAACAGCAATGGCCGCAGGCTCGTTGCCTACGGTGATGGAAGCCACCCCGACATTGCTGAAACCATTGATCACCGTCACGTTGTTGCTCCCTTGGTTGGCGACGTACAGGATGTTGGTGTCTGGATTCAGGGCAATGCTGGAAGGGCCTGAGCCTACCGGAATAGACCCGACGACTGTATTGGCAACGCCGTCGATGACGGTAACGTTGTTGCTGCCTTGATTGACGATGTACACCCTGTTCGTAGCGGGGTTCCCGACCACGGCTACAGGCAGGGTTCCTGCAGCAATCGTTGCTTTCACGGCACGGCTGGCGCCGTCTATCACCGAGACGTTATTGCTGCCCTGGTTCGCCACATAAACGCGGTTGGCCACCGGGTTCACCCAGACGGCCGAGGGACTGGTGCCAACAGTGATCGAGCTCAGCACCATGTTGTTGGCCAAGTCGAGGACTGATACCGTGCCCGCGCCCATGTTGGCCACGTAGGCGTTCCCCGTCGCGGGATTGATATCGACTGCCCACGGGCTGCTGCCAAGGGCCACCAGTGCGCCCTGGGGCGTGAGCTCCGGCACTTTCGGCGCCTGGCCGGAAGTGGGTGAGGCGGAAGGGGCCGGCGAGGGGGAGGGGACGGGAGCACTGACCCCCGTCGGAGTCGCGGAGGGCTGAACGGTGCCACTGGGTGCAGGCGTCGGGGTAGGGGCGGTGTGACTCGAAAACGCGCGAACTTGGCCCTCTTGACTCATCACGTAGACGGCTCCGCCGGCTACCGCGGGAGAGGAACGGGTCTTGCCCCCCGCAAGGGTGGACCAAAGGATATCGCCCGTTTCCACGTCGAGGGAGGCAAGCCTCCCTGAGTTGGAAGCCACGAACATCGTCGCTCCCGCCACTGCAGGGGAAGAATAGACGACCTGGCCAAGGGTGGTGCGCCACTTCAAATCACCGCTGGCCTGGTCGAAGGCGGCCACCGCGCCGTCCAGAGCCACCGCAAACACCTTGTCGTATGCAAGGGCAGGCGATGCGGTCACCGGAGTTCGATTCAGACTCACCGACGTCTGCCACAATCGGGTGCCGTTGGTAGCGTCAAAGGCGTAAAGCGCCCCGTCTTCGGCGGCGACGTAAAGACGGCTACGAGACACCGCAAGAGAAGCTTTTACTCCCTTCCCCAACTCATACGTCCACAGGAGGCGGCCGTCATCCCGCTGCAAGGCAAAGACCGTGCCTACCTCCGTGGCACCGTAGACACGACTCGCGTCGACCGCGGGGGAGGAAACGATGGAATCGCCGCCCCGGTAGGCCCACCGGGATACGCCTGTTTCGTGGCTTAGAGCTTGGACATTGCCCGTGGTGGAGGCGACGTAAATATGTCCTCCTGCGACGGCAGGTGATGCGATGATAGAACCGCCAACCAGAAAGGACCACTGGAGATGCCCCTGGAGGTCGAGGGCGATGAGCCGGCCACCACTGGTTGCATAGAAGACGCGCCCGTCATACACCGCTGGCGTAGAGTCCATGCCCTCGCCGGAGTTGTGACGCCAGAGGACAAGGCCGGTCGTGGCGTCGACGGCATGGAGTCTGCCTGTCCCGTCGCCGATATAGACGACGCCATTGGACACCACCGGGGAAGCGTATTCCTGGCTGCCCGCGGTCAGGGTATAGGTCCAGGCAAGGCTCAATGGGAGAGCGACGGGAGCGGCATCACGGCTGACGCCCGAGCGCTCCGGGGAGCCCCGGAACATCGGCCACTCGTCCGTTTGAGCCTCGGCCGTAGGGATCGCCGCACCCCGGGCGAGCCACAGGAAAACGGCTGCGAGGAGCGCCGCCGCTAGCCAAACCAGAGGCCGCTGCAGGACCATACCTCACCTCCCTCAGTAGCTCAACATTCGTCAGTAGTCTATATGGGGTTCGGAGGTTTTGCAACACAAGATGTAGGGAAAGGAAGTAAGGAAATGGGGAAGTGAGGAAGTGAGGGATGGACCCGAGGGCTCGGTGGTCGTCCTCAGGCAATGAGGGTCGGGAGTCGAGTGGGTGTCGAATGGGACCGCAGGCACGGATGAGGCGGTTTTATTGGACTGGACGGCATCCGTTTTGCAGTTACGAATGGTTCGAGAGCCGGATCGACGGCCGTGTCAAGTTAAAAGTCGACCTTCCGCCCGCTGGTCGTCACCGTCTACTGTCACCCGATGGGTGGATCGCTTATCACGGCCCTCTAGCCGTGGCCGTCTCGCCGTCGTCGCCATCTCCCACGCCTTCCCCAAACCCTGGTGGGCGCCGCCTGGCAT
>CAZPYZ010000163.1:3501-8225 GCA_964590215.1 uncultured Dehalococcoidia bacterium
CCAACCCCATAGTCACCACATGATCCGGCGTTCTGCGCCACCACACCACCCTCCGGTACCGGCGCTCCCCCATTCGCGACCGGCTGATGGCCGGCGAGCCTGTTGTCCGCGACCACGTTGCCAGCGGGGGGTTTCCGGCTACAATGAGCTTTGCTCTTCTTAAGGAGGATGCCGTAGTGGCTCAGAGTATGGGGGCCGCCGTGCCGTCGGCGGAGGAAGCCAGCGCCTTCGTCGCCCCCCTGTTGGGCGAAGTAGGAAAGGTCATCGTAGGACAGGCCCGGCTGCTGGAGCAGTTGCTGGTCGGGTTGCTGTGCAACGGCCACATTCTGATCGAGGGTGTGCCTGGGCTGGCGAAGACCCTAGCAGTACGGACTCTGGCCGACGCCCTCCAGTGCCGGTTTCAACGGATCCAGTTCACGCCAGACCTGCTGCCAGCGGACCTGATCGGCACGCTGGTCTACAATCCTCAAACCGGAGCATTCACCACTCGCAAAGGCCCTATCTTCGCCAACATCATCCTCGCAGACGAAATAAACCGAGCGCCCGCAAAGGTCCAGAGCGCTCTGCTTGAAGCAATGCAAGAGCATCAGGTGACTATCGGCGAAACGACCTATCCCTTGGACAACCCCTTCATGGTGCTGGCCACGCAGAACCCTATTGAGCAGGAGGGCACCTACCACCTGCCGGAGGCGCAGGTAGACCGCTTCATGCTGAAGGTGGTGGTGGACTATCCCTCGCGCCGCGAGGAACGCGCCATCATGGACCGGATGATCGGGGAGGACTTGCCCGCGGTGCGGGCGGTGGTGAGCCCTGGGGAGCTGCTACGGGCGCGGGCGGCGGTGCGGTCGGTGCAACTCAGCGATGCGCTCAAGGACTACATCGTGAATCTCGTGGTCGCGACGCGGGATCCGGAGGCGTTCCGCCTGGGCTCCATCCGGCCGCTGATCGCCTACGGCGCGTCACCCCGCGCTACCATCTACCTGGCCATGGCCGCCCGCGCCAGGGCGTTTCTGGCCGGCCGGGCCTACGTCACCCCCGACGACGTGAAGGACGTAACGCTGGATGTGATGCGGCACCGAATTATCGTGACCTACGAAGCGGAAGCCGAAGAGGTCACCCCGGAGGAGGTCATCGGCCAGGTCCTCAGGACAGTGGAGGTGCCGTGACGCGACCAGTGACGAGGAACGAGTAACGAGTAAGGTGGAAGTGCCGTGACGTTTTTTGCCCAGCCCGAGGCTCCCGCCTTGGGCGGCGGGTCTCAAGCCGGAGACAGTACCCGGGTTATCCCGCAGGAGCTGCTGCGCAAGATCCGTCGGATTGAGATCCGGGTGCGGCGGATTCTGAACACCGCATTCCTGGGGGAATATCACTCGGTGTTTCGGGGCCGGGGGATGGAGTTTTCCGAGGTCCGGGAGTACATTCCCGGGGACGACATCCGGGCCATTGATTGGAACGTGACGGCCCGACTGGGCTATCCTTATGTGAAGCAGTTCGTCGAAGAGCGCGAGCTGACTGTCCTGCTCGCCGTCGACGTGTCCGCCTCGGGCAACTACGGGAGCGGCGGGCTCTCCAAGCGAGACATCGCGACGGAAGTTGCCGCCCTCCTGGCGTTTTCCGCCAGCCGGAATAACGACAAGGTTGGGCTGGTCGCGTTCAGCGACCGCGTCGAAAAGTACGTCCCTCCGAGGAAAGGAAGGCAGCATGTACTGCGGGTAATCCGGGAGTTGCTGTTCCTCGAACCTCAGGGTCGCGGAACTCAAATCGCGGAAGCCCTGGGGTACGTGGACCGGTTGCAGAAGCGCAGGAGTGTCGTTTTCCTGATCTCCGATTTCCTCTCAGAAGGATATGAGCCCCGGCTGCGCGTGACCAGCCGGCGTCATGACGTTATCGCTATCGCCATTAACGACCCCAGGGAGCGAGAGTTGCCGGCTGCCGGCCTGCTCGTCCTGGAGGACGCAGAGACCGGGGAGACGATCACCATCGACGCGGGGGACGCCCGGGTTAGGCAGGAATACCAACGCGTTGCAGCGGAAGCGGCCCGCCAGCGGAACACCACTCTGGAGGCAGTGAAGGTAGACCGGGTGGAGGTTGGGACAGACGGGTCCTACGTAGAGCCTCTCGAGCGGCTTTTCCGGCGGCGAGCCCGCCGGCAGTAGGATGGTCCAAAGTCCAAGGTCCAACGCCCAAGGGTCTCTAGTCTCTGGTCTCGGGTCTCCAGTCGGAGCTCTGAGTCCAGGGTCCAAAGTCCAACGTCCAAGGGTCTCTACTCTCTGGTCTCGGGTCTCCAGTCGGAGCTCTGAGTCCAGGGTCCAGGGTCCAGGGCGTTTTGATGGCGCCGCTGGGATATTTTGGGGTGCGCTCCTTACGCCGTTGTTCCTGCTGCTTTTGTACTCGACGGCGGCCGCGGCCAGCCCTGTGGTGGTCGAGACAACCCTCACCCACAACTCTATCAGCGTCGGGGACCAGGTGGTACTGCGGATCACCGTGACCCATGACCCACAGGCCCGAATCGAGTTTCCGGACCTGTACGACAAGCTGAACGGCCTAGAGCTCATTCGGCGTCACCAGCTCCCGTCGAGACGTCCCTCCGAAGTCACTCAGGTCAGTATCACGGAGTACACTATCACCGGCTTCGTGCCAGGCCAGTACCGGCTGCCGCCCGTCCTCGTCCAATACACCCTCCCAGACGGGACCCGAGGAAGCGTGCCGGCGGACAACGACCTTCGTCTGGAGATCGGACGGATTGTATCGGACCCCGATCATCAAGCGTTGCTAGATATCAAGCCCCCAGGCGCCCTCCCGCGGCCTGCGGTAGCATTGCTCTATCCTGCGGCCGGCGGGGCGCTACTGCTGTCGATGGCGATCTTGCTTGCCCTGACCACGCGACGGCTGATGCGCCCAATGGCCTCGGTCCCGGCAGCCCTGCTCGATCCGATCGAGCAGGCCCGAAGGGACCTGGCGAGCACCGCAACGCTGCCCCTGGCAACCCCCGGCGACTACGTCACTTATTACACTGGCATTTCCGCAACCATCAGGCGCTACCTCGACGCTCGCTTCCAGTTCGACGCCATGGCGTCGACGACAAAGGAGATCCGAGGGACCATGGAGCAGCGTGGGATGGACCGCTGGCAAGCTCGGGTGGTCTCGGGGCTGCTGGAGCAGTGTGACAGCGTGAAATGGGCCCATTACGTGCCGGACGGGGCGCGCGCCAAGCGGGCCCTTTCCATGGCGCTGGAAGTAATAGAACTAACCTGCGCCCATGATAGCCCGCTGGCGCCTGCACTCCCTGGGACACGCAACGGCAATGGCACCCCCACCCTGTAGCCGGCGATGTTAGTCCGCCTCGCGGAGCCCTGGTTCTTGATCCTGCTGCTGGGCCTGGTGCCCGTGCTGTTTTGGAGCGTGCGGTCCGCTCGCTCGCAACAGCCTCGCCTGGGTTTCCCCACCTTGCGCGTCGCAGGGCGGCTTAGCCGCACCGCCAGACAAGCCCTGGGACCCCTCCCTGTCGCTCTGCGGGTGGCGGCTCTCATCTCCCTCGTGACCGGCCTGGCCCACCCCACCATCAGCAGGGCAGCGGATGAGAATCCGGGCCAGGGCATCGACATCGCGATTGCTATAGACGTGTCTTACAGCATGTCAGCCACGGATCTCGGCCCCAAGAGCCGGTTAGAGACGGCCAAGGACGTAATCCGGCAGTTCATCGCCGGCCGTTCCGGCGACCGCATCGGGGTCGTTGCCTTCGCCTCAGAGGCTGTTAGTGTCAGCCCGCTGACGGTGGACTACCCGATGCTGCTCCGGCTCCTGGACGATATTGGGCACGGCCGCCTGCCTGAGGGCACTGCCATCGGCAACGGACTGGCCACCGCGGTCAACCTTCTCCGGGACGGAACGGGCAAGAGTCGCGTCGTGATCCTCCTGACGGATGGACAGAACAATGCCGGGGACATTGATCCCGAGTCCGCCGCACAGATGGCGAAGCTCCTGAACATCCGCGCCTACACCATCGGCGCGGGCGCCGCGCCACCACCCGCGCGCAGTGGACCCAGACCCGGATCCGTCCCGCCGTCCATCAACATCGATGAAGACCTGCTCCGGAAGATAAGCGAGACGACCGGCGCCTCATACTTCCGCGCCGTGGACGAATCGGCCCTGCGCCAGATCTACGACGTGATAGGCCGCCTGGAGAAGACGGACACCGGGCAGCAGAAATTCGTAGAGATCACCGACTTGACGGGCTACGTCCTGGTCCTCGCCATGCTGCTACTCGGGTTCGAGTCAGCCCTGCGGACTACCTGGCTACGGCGCGTTCCATGAGTTTCGCCGTTCCGCAAGCCCTGTTGCTCTTACTCGCGGTTGCAGGTATCGGGTTACTCTTCAGACTTGCTTTCGAGTGGAAAACGAGAACGCTGGCGTTGCTCGCTCTGTCTTCTGCCCCTTCCCTGCTGGCGAATGCCGCCAGCCGCCGGCGACAGATGATCAAAGCCGCGTTAGTGCTCGGCGCGATGGCCGTTCTCGTGCTCGCCCTGGCTAGGCCCTACGTCGGCCAGCCTCCCACACCATCGCCGCCCACAGCGGGAGACGTCATAGTAGTTATGGACGTCTCCCTCAGCATGGCTGCCCAGGACGTTGCCCCCTCCCGGCTGGGTGCAGCTAAAGCGCAGGTCTCGGCCCTCCTGGACAGGCTCCAGGGCGACCGAATTGGGCTGGTGGTCTTCGCAGGCACG
>CAZPYZ010000164.1:0-8217 GCA_964590215.1 uncultured Dehalococcoidia bacterium
GGGTCGGGGGCGCAGCCCCAGTGTCACCGACGGTCCGGCCGTGGCCCGTGCGCCCGCGGGCATGAAGCCCCGCTCGTGGCCCCCGAGGGCACGGGCTCTCCACATCACCCTGGCCGTGGGCATGGTGCTGGCGGTGGTGCTAGTCGAACGGGAACACCTCTCTTTGCATCGGGCGGGGCTTCTAAGCCAGCAGGGACATTGGGAAGAGGCGGGGGCGGCCCTCCGGGAAGCAGCGCAGCTCTCGCCGTCAACTGGGTTCTACCAGTGGCAGCTCGGCCTCGTTATGGCGCAGCAGGGCCGCTGGGCAGAGGCCGACCGCCTCTACGGAGGCGCTGACCAGGTGCGGGCCTGGCCGCCAGCGCTGGCAAGCTGGGCATACGTGGCGGCCAGGACCGGCAATCTGGAGCGGGCAATTGCCCTTGGGCTCCGGGCGGAGCAGCTCAGGCCTCAAGAAGGCCGCTACTCCTTGTTCTTGGCCCAGCTTTACGAGCAAGCCGGCCGCGGGGCCGAAGCTGCCGGAGCCTACGGTCGTGCGCTCGCGCTGCACCCTGAGTGGCTCGGCTCCGCCTATTGGGGGTCTCGTCGGGGCCTGATGTCGCGCGAAGAGGCGCTCGAGGCGGCGTTGGCCTGGACCGACTCCAATCCGCAGCTGGTCGCCCCGCAACGGGCCAGGTACAAGGCCACCCTGCTCCTCGCAGGCGGCCGCCCCGAAGAAGCAACTGTGATCATGGAGCATACCCTGGCTGAGGGGTTCCCAGGGGTCGCGGAGGAAGTGTCGGTCCTGCTGGCCGGCGATGCACAGAATATTTACGTCCGGGAGCGGGCATTGTTCAGCCGTGGCGAAGGACCCGGGGCGACCTATTCGCTGTTGGGAATGGCTGCCCTATCCCGGGGAGATCAGGCCGCCGCGGCGAGCGCTTTTGCCGCCGCCATCCGGCATGCGCCCGCCTATTACCCTGCGCGCCTTGGCGCCAGCGCGCTCGCGCGGCGCCAGGGCGATCACGACACGGCGATTCGAGAGGCGATGCTTGCCGTCGTCTTCGGTGGTGGCCGGGCGGCCTCCGCAGCGCTGGGCGGCGCCCTGCTGGACGCAGGGCGTCCCACGCAGGCGGTTCCCCACCTGGAGGCGGGGAGCGAGGAGATCAGGTTCTACTCCGGCTGGTACGGCCTCCTCTTCTACCAAAGGCGGGAGTTGCTTCCCAACCTGCTGCCGGAGATCCCCGACCTTGCGCCTGACCGTGAGCTTGCCACCGCTCTTCGTGATCTCGCAGCCGCCTATCGCGCCATCGGTGACGATCAGGGCTACACTCGGGCCCTCACTCGCCTGCGAAACAGCCAGCGTGATCCGCAGCATTGACGGCCCGACTGCCAAACAGCTACGCTGCGGTGGAGGCTGGGAAGGCTGCCATGCAGAAACGGGCCCTGGACATCACCCTCTCCGCACTCGGTCTCCTGCTTCTCTCCCCGTTGATGGCCGCCATCGCCCTGCTGGTGAAGCTGGGGGACGGGGGCCCCGCGTTCTACTGCGCGGCGCGCATCGGCCGTGGAGGCGTCCCTTTCGGCATGCTTAAGTTCAGGACGATGGTGGTGAACGCCGACAGGATAGGCGGGCCTTCCACCGCCGACCACGACCCGCGCCTTACCCGGATAGGGCCGCTCCTGCGCAAAACCAAGCTGGACGAACTGCCGCAGCTCATCAACGTGCTCCTGGGCGATATGAGCCTGGTGGGACCCCGCCCAGAGGTCGCCGAGTACGTGGAACTGTTCAGCCCTGAAGAGCTGTCCATTCTTAACGTGCGCCCTGGCATTACGGACTGGGGATCGCTCTGGAACTGCGACGAGGGGTCAGTCCTGGCGGACCACAACGACCCCGACCGGGCTTACCGTGAGCTCATACGGCCGACCAAGCTGCGCCTCCAGCTCCTCTATGTCTCGGACCATTCTCTATTCGTGGACCTCCAGATCCTCGCCCTTACCTTCTTGCGGTTTGCGGGGAGGAAAGAGCTGCCTGCTCGTGTTCAAGGCGTGGTGGACGGCGTGCCCCTGAGAACCGCCCTGTGATGCCGGGCTCGCCCCTCGCGGAGCCCCTTCTCCACTCGCTGTTTGTTACCATGCTTCGCATCCGCAAATTCGAAGAGCGAACTGCAGACCTCGTCGAGGCGAAGGAGATCCGAACACCGACCCACCTCTGCATCGGCCAGGAGGCTGTGCCCGCGGGCATATGCGCCGCCCTCCGGATCGACGACTACATCCTGGGCAATCATCGCTCCCACGGCCACTACTTGGCCAAGGGTGGCCCCATGGATCAGCTGATGGCCGAACTCTTCGGCAAGGAGACGGGCTGCTCCAGGGGACGAGGCGGTTCCATGCATCTTTACGCCGGTTCCGTTGGTCTCTTGGGTACCGTACCCATGGTGGCCGCGACCGTCCCCATCGCGGTGGGAGCCGCCCTGGCTGCGTCGGCGCAGGGAACGGGGCGGGTCGCGGTCGCCTTCTTTGGCGACGGCGCGACGGAGGAGGGGGCGTTCCACGAGGCCCTTAACTTCGCCGCTCTGAGGAAGCTGCCCGTGGTCTTTGCGTGTGAGAACAACCTGTTCTCCAGTCATCTGCGCCTTTCGGAGCGCAGGCCTCGAACGGATGCAATCCATGAGCTGGCCGGACCCTACGGCATCCCCGGCCTGGTGGTGGATGGCAACGATGCGGTGGCGGTGTACGTGGCTGCACAGTGGGCCGTCGCCCGGGCTCGGGGCGGCGAAGGTCCCACCCTGGTCGAGTTCCTCACCTACCGCTGGCGGGGCCATGTCGGTCCCAGCTACGACCTGGACGTGGGTATCCGTGAACCAGGGGAGCTGCAGCTTTGGATGGATCGCTGCCCCATTCAACGCTTGCAACGGGAGTTGGGCCTGTCGGAAACCGAGAGCGAGGCGATCCGCCGGCAAGTCGGGGCCGAAGTGGACGCCTCTGTCCGGTTCGCGCGGGAGAGCCCCTATCCCCCCGACCACGAGCTGTCACGGCACGTCTTCGTCCCCTCCGTCAGGGGAGGATGAGGCATCCTTCGCGTGCGAATCCTCACCTATGCTGAAGCCATCAACGAGGCATTCCACCAGGTGATGGAGATGGACGACCGGGTGTTCGTGCTGGGGCAGGGCGTCAACAACCCCTGGTACGTCGGCACCACCGCGCAGGGATTGGACAAGCGGTTCGGTCCGATGCGGATCATAGACCCACCCGTCTCCGAGAACGGGATGAACGGAGTCCTTATCGGGGCGGCACTGGCTGGGATGCGGCCAATTGCGATTCATCCGCGGCTCGACTTCCTCTTGGCTGGCCTTGAGCAGTTGGTGAATCAGGCTGCCAACTGGTCCTACGTCTTCGGCGGGCAGGCAGGCGTGCCTCTGGTGGTGCGGGGCATCATCAACCGGGGCGGCGAGCAGGGCGCCCAGCATTCCCAGGCGCTGCAGGCCATGTTCATGCACGTTCCGGGCTTGAAGGTAGTCATGCCGGCCACGCCTCGGGACGCCAAGGGGCTCTTGTTCGCCGCCGTGGCCGATGGGAACCCGGTGATGTATATCGACGATCGCTGGCTTTACGACGAGGAGGGCGACGTGCCCGAGGAGCCCTACGAGACCCCAATCGGCGTGGCCCACGTCCTGCGAGAGGGGAGCGACGTCACCATCGCGGCGACGTCCTACATGGTAAAGCTTTCCATGGATGCCGCCCATGCTCTCGAGGCCGACGGCATCTCGGCGGAAGTCATAGACGTGCGTTCCCTGACCCCGCTGGACGACGCCCTGATCTGCGGGTCTGTGGTTAAGACGGGTCGGGTGGTGGTGGCGGACGCGGCCTGGCGCAGCGCCGGCGCCGCGGCTGAGATCGCCGCCCGCATCGCCGAGCAGGCCTTCGACTCCCTGCGGGCGCCCATCGCACGGGTGACCCTGCCGGATGTCCCCGCCCCTACGGCGCCCAACCTGGAAAAGGCCTACTATCCCACAACAGCAGATATCACTAACGCGGCCCGATCAGTCCTGGCGAGGACCCAGGCCGGCAGGGTGATCCCATGACCTACAAGGTCCCTTTCGTCAACCCTGGCAAGCTCTATCGCACGATCAAGGACGGGCTGGACGCCGCCTACTTCGACGTCATGGAAAGAGGGGACCTCGTCGACCGCGGGCATCTCCGTTCCTTCGAAGAGAACCTGGCCCGGTTCGTGGGCACACGATACGCGGTCGGCCTAAACAGCGGCTACGACGCGCTGCACATGTCCCTGCGGGCGGCTGGGATAGGGAGGGGACACGAGGTGATCGTCCCTGCGCACACCTTCGTGGCCACAGCCTCGGCGGTGGTCAACGCCGGCGCCGAGCCCGTGCTGGTGGATGTCGGGCCCGACTTCAACATCAACGCGGAGCTGATCGCAGCCGCGGTCTCCTCTCGCACCCGGGGCATCATCCCGGTCCACTTGAACGGCCGCATGGCAGACATGGCGCGGGTGATGGAGATCGCCGAGGCTCACAACCTGGTTGTGGTAGAGGACGCTTGTCAGAGCCTGGGGGCCAGCCTCGACGGGCGGCGGGCTGGCGCATGGGGGTTGACGGGTTGCTGGAGCTTCTATCCCTTCAAGATCCTGGGGGGCTACGGCGACGGCGGCGCGATCACCACGGACGACCCCGAGGTGGCTCTGTTTGCCCGCCGAATGCGCTTCAACGGCGAGGACCGCCAGACAGGCGAGTACCACGGCCACGGGTTCACCTGCCTATTGGACAATCTCCAGGCCGCGTTCCTGGACGTGAAGCTGCACCACCTTCCTGCATGGATCGAGCGTCGTAAGGCCATCGCCGCGCGCTATCACGCGAGCCTGTCCGGCATCCCCGACCTGCGCCTGCCCCACTACGAGGCTCCGGGCTATGACGACGTTTACCAAAACTATGTTGTCCGGTCAAAGCAAGGGGACGCTTTCTCGGACTACCTGGTGGAGCACGGGGTAGAGGTCCTTGTGCAGTTCCGCAAACCCTACTACCGGCATGAGGCGCTGGCGCTCAAGGACCGGGGGTTCCCAGAGACGGAAGCCCTCAGCCGGGAGGTCTGCTCCCTACCGATGTCCGTGGAGCTAGAAGATGAGGAGGTGGACTACGTGATTGACGTCGTCCAGTCCTTCTACAGGCCATAACTGGCATGGACTGGCGGGTGAAGGTGGCGGTCCAATTCGCCCTTGGCCAATGCCCCGGAGGCTGGTGGCTCAACGCGAAGTTGTCAGACCTTTACCGTGGCATGGGAGAGTTACGGGGTCTGGTCCGCCAGCGAGCCTCGGAAGTGGCCTGGGCCGAGCGATCGGGCCTGTGCATCGAAGGAGCACAGGTGGTAGAAATAGGAACGGGACGATGGCCCGTCGCCGCCCTGCTGCTTTCCCTCCTCGGAGCCCGGACGGTAGACACCTATGACCGGCGGCCGCTGCTCGACCGGAAGAGCCTCCGCTCAATCGTGTCCGAATTCGAGATCCTCAGCGATGAGCTAGCGATTTTGCTCGGACGCCCTCGGGAGATGATGGCGTGCCGGCTGCGGTGGTTGCGAGAGGTCCTCGGCGGCTCGGACCTC
Source organism: uncultured Dehalococcoidia bacterium (assembly GCA_964590215.1). Taxonomy (GTDB): domain Bacteria; phylum Chloroflexota; class Dehalococcoidia; order SHYD01; family SHYD01; genus CAZPYZ01. The sequence continues at coordinate 5,590 of CAZPYZ010000164.1, forward strand.
CTTGAGGCCGGACATATTCGCTACCATGCGCCCGCCGAGACCGCTCGCACACGCCTGCCGGACAGGAGCACCGACGCTTTGGTCTCGTTCGACGTCTTCGAACACCTCCGTCCCGACCTGCTTGCGTCGCTACAATCGGAGGCCCGCCGGCTCATACGGCCCGGCGGTTGCCAATTCCACACCATCGGTCTGGGTGATCATTACGGGGGAGTAGACGGAAGATTGACCAGCGTCAACTTTCTGCGGTACCCGGACAGGTGGTGGGATTTCTTTACCGGAAACGAACTAAGCTACCATAACCGGCTGCGCTGGCCGCAGTATTTGGATCTGCTGAACGGGCACGGCTTTCAGGTGGTATCCAGGAACCTCACGACAGACCTGCCGGCCTTGGAAGCCCTTCGAACGATGAAGCTCGATCGCCGGTTCTGCGAACTGTCTCCCAACGACCTTGCGATAGCTCGGGCCACAGTGCTGGCGCAACGCGTATGAAACCCCTTTCTCACATCACCGAGACCTTCACCGAATCCGTCATCCGAGAAATGACCCGGATCTGCGATGCGCTGGGGGGCCACAACCTGGCGCAGGGCTTCCCGGACTTCGACAGCCCGGAGCTAGTCGTCGAAGCGGCCATCGCCGCCATTCGGGCCGGTCACAACCAGTATCCCGTCACCTTTGGCGAGCCTCAGTTACGGGAGGCCATCGCAAGCAAGGTGCACTGGTATAACGGCATCGAGTGCGATCCGGAGACGGAAGTCACCGTGACGTGCGGCGCGACGGAGGCGATGATCGCGACCCTCAAGGCCCTGATAAATCCAGGGGACGAGGTCGTGATTTTCGAGCCCTTCTACGAGAACTACGGCCCGGACACGATCCTTTCCGGTGCTCAGCCCCGGTATGTCGCCCTCCGGCAGACGCCGGGGGCGGGAACGGGCGGCGACTGGTGCTTCGACGGCGATGAGCTGGCTGCTGCCTTCAGTGAGCGGACCAAGGCCATCGTTCTAAACACGCCTAACAATCCCACGGGGAAGGTCTTTACGCGCGATGAGCTGTCGTTCATCGCTGGCCTCTGCCTTCGTTGGGACTGCTACGGGGTCGCCGACGAGGTGTACGAGCACATCCTCTACGACGGCGCCGAGCACGTCTCCCTGGCCTCCCTCCCCGGCATGGAACGGCGCACCGTGACCATCAACTCCGTCTCCAAGAGCTATTCCGCGACGGGATGGCGGGTGGGGTGGGCGATAGCCGAGCGGCCCATCACGGAGCGCATCCGCAAGGTCCATGACTTCCTGACGGTGGGCGCGCCAACGCCCTTCCAGCACGCGGCGGCAGCCGCGCTCAGCCTGCCATTGGAGTACTACCATGGCCTCGCCGCACGCTACAAGGCCGCCCGAGACTTCGTGGGTGCCGCCCTGGAGGGCGCCGGGTTCCGGCCCTCGCTCCCACGCGGCGCCTACTACATCCTGGCGGATGCAGCAGGCCTGATGCCTGTGATGGGGGCCCACAACGACGTCGACTTCGCGCGGGCGCTCCTGAAAAAGACGGGGGTCGCCACGGTGCCGGGCAGTTCCTTCTATGCCGGCGGCGCCGGCAAGGGGAGCACCCAGGTCCGCTTTTGCTTTTGTAAGCGTTGGGCAACCCTGGAGGCGGTGGCAGGTGCGTTCCACCGGCTGGGGGGCGAGGCGTTACCTGAGGCGCCGTCCTGAGACTCCTTAAGGGGCCTCGAATGCGCCGCTCAGTGTTTCAAGAGCCTCGACCAATAGCCCAATGCGCATCTGGCTGATCACCGTCGGCGAGCCGCTCCCTCTGCCAGGGCATACGGACCGTCTGCACCGGACGGGCATGCTGGCCCGAGTATTGCAGGGCCGCGGCCACGACGTCCTCTGGTGGACCTCATCCTTCGATCATTTCAACAAGCGGCAACTGGTCCAGGAAACCAGCACGGTACGCCTGGCGGGCAACTATCACCTGAAACTGCTGCGGGGCCTCGGCTACCGTCGCAACGTCTCCTTGGCCCGGCTGTGGGACCACCGTGCCCTGGCCCGCCAGTTCGTCCGGCTCGCGCCAGCGGAGCCGCAGCCGGACCTGATCCTGAGCTCCTTGCCGACCCTGGAGCTGGCCGCGGCCGCAACCGACCATGGACGACGGCAAGCGATCCCGGTCATCGTGGACGTGCGAGACCTCTGGCCGGACGTTTTCCTCGACCTCTTCCCGGAGTCGTTGCGGTGGGCGGGCAGGCTCGTGTTGACCCCGCTTTACCGGACCGCGCAGGCAGCCTGCAGGGGCGCCACGGCTCTGTCCGGCGTGACACCGCCCTACGTCCGATGGGGCCTCAACCTGGCTGAGCGAGCCTTGACCGCCAACGACCGGGACTTCCCCCTGGGCTACAGCACGCAGCGGCCTTCGGACCAGGATCTGGTACGGGCAGACGAGTTCTGGCGGGAGCAAGGCGTCACCGGCGATGCCGGCACCTTCGTGTTGACCAACCTGCCGGCAGGCCCGTACACGGTCGAAATCAGCTACACGGGATTCCGCACGCACGTGGTCAAGGAAATGGACGTCACGGTCGGTTCGGACCGCGCCATCCGCGTGACGCTCGACATACCGGAACTCTTCCGAAAGCAGCTCCGG
>CAZPYZ010000165.1:0-8161 GCA_964590215.1 uncultured Dehalococcoidia bacterium
CAGCGCCGGGTTCGCCCGTACCTGGGTCCCTTGGCTCACCTTCCGGGCCCTGGCATACCTGGGGCGTTGGTCCGACCTCATGATGACGATGGAGGCAGTCGAACTGGGCGGAGTCTTTACCCTGGACTGGAAGGCGCTTGCCGCTGGACACGCTGGGCGGCTGGACGACGCCATGGTGCTTCTCGCCGATGCGGTGGTGCAGTTGACACCGAGTCTCAGCACAGCGCCGGACCTATCGGTCCAGTTGCTCGAAGCTGCAGTCCTGGTCGGGGACCGTGAAGTGCTTCGAAAGCAGTTGCCGCAGGCCGAGAGCCAGGCAGCGACGTTGGGGTTCGCCGAGCGAGCGCCCACAGCTGCCGCCCGCCACCTCGGCGCAGCCTGCGCTCTGATAGGTGAGGCGCATCGCGCCCGGGCTTACTCCCTCCAGTCCCTCGAGATCTGCCAGCGCGCCCGCTTCCGCCCGGAGATCGCCCTCACCCGCCTGCAGCTTGCGGAGCTGTTGCTTGAGCATTACCCCCACGAGAGGCCCGAAGCCTTGGAGCACCTGGACTTCGCCATCGCCGAGTTCCGGGAGATGAAGATGCAGCCGTCCCTGGAACGAGCACTCAAACACAAGGGGCTGTTGACGGCCTGACCACTGCTATGATGTAGCCGATGATGTAACGAGAACGGACAAGGGGAATGGGCCGCCGCCTGCATCGTACCCAGGTCTTACTCGAGTCGGAGCAACACAGGGCCCTGGCCGAGATCAGCCGGAAGGAACAACGCAGTATCCCCGACCTGGTCCGGGAGATTCTCGCTGCGGACCTGCGCCGGCGCAACCAGGAAGCGCAAGTCCGCAGGAGTCGCGGGCTGCAGGCGTTAGCCGCCATTCGCCAGCACCGGGACCAGATGCTGGCCAGGCGAGGAGGAGAACCCATCGAGGTCGACATCGTGGAGTTGATTAACCGGATGCGGGACGAGCGTGACCACGACCTCATTAGCGGCGCCCGTCGTCGTTGACGCCAGCTTCACGGTGTGGGCGCTGGTTCCCACCATTGCCCCCGCGGACACCCTCGCCTCATTTCGAAGAATGGGTGGAGTCTGGGGTTGTCGTTTTGCAAGGCCTCGCTGGTCTGCTTCACAAAAGCCATGACATCGATGTCGCTGCGGTCTGTCATCTCACCGCGCGCCACCGACCCGTACAGCACGATGGCCTGGATCTGCCCGTCCAGCTCCTCTCGGAGCCGGCGTGCGAAGCGCTCGGCTACTTTCAGGAATGGAGCTTGTCCTCTTATCCCGTGCGCCTTCTTCGCCGGCATGGGTTGCTCGGGCCGGTCATGAACGACGAGAAACCAGTCACGAAGGGATGATACTTGAAAGCCCGGGTGAGCGTAGTGAGTGGTGCGTAGTGAGTAGGGAACGGCCCCACCTGCTCACGACTCCCTACGCATCACTCACAACGTGAACGATAGTTGCTTAGCTCACCCGAAAGCTTCTAAATTTAACCTGGATGCTCTGCTGGCCCAACCAGGCCTTTCGCCCACTCCAGGAACTCTTCCGCCCGGCGCATGGCTTCCCCGGCCATCGATTCGGTGACCTCCACCCGGGACTCGTAGGTGGCGTCCAGCCGGAGTTTCCAGCCCTGCTTCAGGTAATCAGAGAAGGCAGGCCTGGCGAGACCCGGGCGAATGAGGTGCTGGGCGAATTGCGTCTCGACGCCCCTGTGGCTGTGGGGCATCCGGTCCGGACGGCCCCAGAGGGCCGCCTTGGCGCTGTGGTGCATGACGTAGTAGGCGCGGTCGGCGGCCGACGACCAGTGCCCGAGGCCATGTGAGCCGCGGGCGTGGCGCAGCATCTCCTCAGCCTTGCGGAGGTCGTCTTCCGCAAACCGTCGGAAATCGGGCCCGGTCATGAGGACCCGCTTCCGCAGGTCTGCGAAAGTCCCATCGTCGTGCAGTGCAATGCCATCCCGCGCCACCTCCAGGAGGAATGCATTGGGCTCGCAGGCCCGCCTTTGCGCGTCATCGGCACTCACAGCATGAGTTTGGAGGTACCCTTCCTCGTTCTCGACCTTGAGGTCTTGATCCCATGCCACCGCATCAATCCGATCGTCAACCCGCTCCCGGTCCGACACCAGGATGTACAGATCGATGTCGCTGCCGGGCCTCGCCTCACCGCGCGCGACAGACCCGTACAGGACGACGGCTTTCAGCTCATCGCCCAGCTCCTGCAGGGCACGCTGGGTGAACGCCTCGGCCCGTTTTCTGTACTTGCGATCTACCGGCGCCCTGGTGCGCGCCATGCCTCCCTACTCCGCCCCTAACAACCGTCCCGGGTTGATCGCGGATGCCTGGTAGACGTCCTCGGGGCTCATCCCGAAGGCCTCGCCGTACGCGCGCATCAACCGCATGCACTCCACTGAGTCCGGGAACAGCGGTTCGCCGGCATCACTGGAGAGCAGGACGTGGTCGACCCCGATCTCGGCCACGGCGCCGAACATCTCCAGGGGGTTGGTGCCCAGCAGCGGCGATAGCTCGTCGTAGGTGAAGTTCATGTAGACGCCCGAGGCGGCAAACCGCTTCATCTCCTCCCGGCTCAGCGCAATGAAGGGACTGTAGGGATGGTCGATGAAGCATTTCTTGAACCCGATGCGCTCGATCTCCTCGATCATCTCCACCTGCTCCTCCCGCCCCACGTGGCCCAGGGAGAGCACCGCCCCCCGGTCCGCCACCAGGTGGATGATGTCCCGGACCTCCGGCAGCAGCCGGCCCTTCTCGTCCAGGGTGTAGTGGCCGATCTTGGTGGCCTCCTCCCAGCCGACCGGCCCCTGTAGTCTGAACCGCCCGGGGTTCTCCGGGTCCGGGCGGTTCGTCGCCACTTTGCACAGGGTGTTGGCATGGGTGAACACGGGCATCCACACCGCCGCGCAGCCGTCGTCCAGGGCTTTCTCCACCTCCTTGTAGGAGATGTCCGACCAGCCGCGGCCGACGTTGTAGGCCGACCAGAGGCGGGTTGGTGCGATCTTTTCTTCGTCGCACCAGCGGCGGAGCTTCTCATCCACCGCACGGACCGATTCTGAGGCGGGCGCGTTGCCCGCTATCGTCTTGAAGAGAATTCCTCCCATGCCGTTCTTCGATGCGTGCTTTGCCAGGGCCAGCGCGTCCTGCTGGCCCTGGTGCGCATGGCAGTGGGTATCGATGGCCCCCTGGACGTTGGGCGCCGATGGCGGCTCGACCACGTAGGGGGGCTTGTAGGACTGCCGGGCCACGTAGGAGGTGGTGAACCGCTCCTTCGTCTCCTTCGTCACCGCCATGTCGATAGCCTGGTCCATCAGCTCTTTGGGATACATCGGTGGCCTCCGTCGGTCGTTTGGCGCTGATGGTAACAAAAAAGCCCGGCCCTTGTCCCGGCCGGGATGGCGATGCGGTGTCCGTCGCGTTTTGGCGTTACCGCGGCGGTGGGGGGGTCATTGCGAGGAGCGGCGGGACCGTGGCAGGGCTGGGAGCGACGTGGCAATCCGGGCGGGACCGCGCGTGGGAGAGCACCGACGATCGCTCCCCGCCCCCAGATTGCCACGCCGCCCACGCCGGTGGGCCCCCACCTCCTGCGGCTCGCAATGACCGCGGCGCAGAAACGTGACGGGCACCCATGGGAATGCGGCCTATCGCTTCGTCTATTCAGGGCTGGTTGCGGAAATGGAGGGGAGGCGTTGCCCGAGGCGCTTCAGTTTTTCATTGCCCCAGGAGCCCCAAGAGGTCCGCCGCCTGCGCCTGGATCCAGCCTTGGAGGTCTTCGCTGGCGACGGCCTTGCGAAGCCCCTGCGCGCGGTACGCCCGCTCCGCGGCGGCCATGGTCAGGGCTTCGTGCAGGGCCCGGATAGTCCCTTCTATGTCCGTGGCGGCCACCGACAAGGCGTACCGTCCCAACTGCGCGTGGGCCCCTGCCCCTTCCGACAACACCAGGACCCCATCCCGCTGGTTCACCGTCGGGCCCTCCTTGGCCACCAGGTTCATGCCATCTATCACCGGGTTTACCAGAAGCACGTCGTAGAGAGACATTCCCACTAGGGCCTGCACATAGTTGTTCTCGTAGAACACCTCGATAGGCTTCCAGGCATCGTTGCCGTGGCGTTGGTTGATTTGGTCGATGAGGTCGAAGACCTCCTGCCTGTACTCCTGGTACTGCTTGAGGTCCGAGCGGGACGGGACGAGGAAGGCCCAAAACTTCACCCGACCCGCCAGCTCCGGGCAGCGATTGAGCAGCCCGTCGAAGGCGAGAAAGCCTCGCACGATGTTCTTGCTCGGCTCCAAACGGTCGACGCGCACGATGGTTTGATCGCCCCGCAACCGCTCCAGCATCTCCCGGTACCCGACCGCCTCCGCAGAGGCGGCGGCCTCCTGGACCGCCGCCGGGTCTATCGATACCGGGTAGGAACGAAGGTACACCGTGCGGTCCCGCCACTGGAGGCTGCGGGCGCCAAAGTCTATCGATGCATCAGGGAGATAGGCCTCACAGGTGGAGAGAAAGTTCATGACATCCCGGCGGGTTTGGAAGCCGACGATGTCGTTCTGGCACATGCTGCGGAGGATAGGCAGCCGCATAGCCTCCGGCAGCAGCAGCCAGTAGCGGGGAGCCGGCCAGGGGATGTGAATGAAGTGCTGCAGCACGGCTTCCGGCGCCCGTTCCCGCACATAGCCCGGGGCCAGGTACAAGTGATAGTCCTGGAACAGGACCACGGGTCTCCCCTCACCTCCCCCCTGACTCACCGCAGAGGATGCTGAGCCCGCTGAGATTCCAAAGTTTTGATCTCTGCGATCACTGCGTGCTCCGCGGTGAACAGGCGAGTCGATCTCCTGCAAGATGGCGTCGGCGTAGGCCCGATTCACTGCCACGTAACCATGTTCCCATGCGTCGTAGACCGCCGCATTGATGGTCGGTCCATGGCCCAGGTCGAACAAATAGTGGTGCAGGTTCCAGAGAAGCGGATTGGCAATCGCGCCGTAGTACCGGTCATACGCCACCTGGGGGGTGAGGACGAACCGCAGCTCCACGTCGAGTCCGCCGCTGAGACCGGGCCGCATCCGCCCGTTCTGACCGTCGGTGCAGGCACGCCGGTCGCCCTCCCCCATCGGGCTCACCACCCAGGTTGGGGAGATAGAGCGGGCCATCTCGCTTAGGATGGTGCAGAGGCCGCCACTGCCTCGCTGCACCTGCTGGGCGCCGTTCTCGGAGGCAAGGAATTCCACCGGCCCCCGATTACTGGCCAGCACCATCTTTCGACCCGCGGCAAGCCGCCGCATCGCCTCGTCGAAAGGTAGGCCGATGGGAACCAACTCGGAGCCGGAGAGCAGCCGGGCGGCGTCGCCGTTCCTCTCTCCCTTTGGGGGAGGCTCGATAAGCGCGTTCCGCCTCCCAAAAATAGGGTCGAACAGGGCTCGAAAGACCATAAAAAACGGCCGGAGAGCGTCCGGCCTCTTCCGTCCTCTCCTTCGAATGCCTGCGAGGTTAGCTGACGGGTTCGGCTTGAAGGATAGCCGGCCCACCCCCCGGTGGACTTCACCCCTGTCCTGCACCTGCAGGACACTGTTCCCCCCGCTCTGGCCCGCGCCACGGCGGTCCAGACTCGGCTGAGCCTCTATGGACCTTGGTAGATACGCTTAGCTGTTGCTTCCTGCCGCCAATGGTTAACTGCCAATCGCTAACAGCTGCGTTGGCTGGGGACCGAGGATTCGAACCTCGCCATACGGATCCAGAGTCCGCTGTCCTACCGCTAGACGAGTCCCCAGCGCTGGCCGTGATTATAGCATCATTTATCAGAGAGACAGGGACAGCGAGACTTTTCGTTGACTGCGGGGAGCAGCACCAGCAGGCTGGTGGGCCCGCCCACCAACCCTCGAAGGCTTCGCGGCTCGAAGCCCCATCCTCTTTTTCATCGCTGCAGGATGGCTGAAGACTGAGTTACTCCCTCAAGGTCAACGCAGACACAGATCAGGTGGATGGCCTCTGTGCTTCTGTGTCCTCTGGGGTGGATCCAGCGGTCACCTCTGTGTCCTCTGCGATTAATCACGGGGGTTCTCGGGGATGTCCCTACCCCCAGTGGGTGAAGGCTATCCCGCACCCGGTCCCCGCTGTGGTGCGGTATGCCGGGATGTAGTCGATCACCTTCATCCCCATGCCCGTGCCGCTCATGGCACCGGCCACGGTGATCCAGTTCTTGATCTCCGAGGTGCCCAACCGGAAGACGTTTTCGTCCAGGCTCGCCAACCACTCCCCGTCTCCCCTTTGCATCGCCTGCAGCACGTCCCTGTCCAGCTCCTCGTCCACGATGGGGTGGCTCAAACCTCCCGACGCCACGATGGCCACGGTCTTGCCGCTGTCCCAGCTCTCGACGGCCTTCCTCATCGCCTGTCCCAGCGCCCAGCAGCGCCGTGCAACCGGAGTGTTTGGCGGGAAGTAAGTGTTCAGCATGAAGGGCACCTGGGGGATCGGGCTCTCCGGCATGACCCGCCGGTTCAAGAAGGTGAACGCGTGGCCGATCTGCCGCCCCTCGGCGGGCTCCGTAAGGTAGGCCACGTCGAACTCATCCCTGATCAGCGACTTCACCAGGTGCGTCGCCAGATCGGCCTGACAGGGATATACTTCCTCGGTCTCCCCCTTATAGCCCCAGTTCGACGAGGCCCGCCAGCCCGGCATCTTGGAGGTGTCCACCGGCTTGCTCACGATGGCTTCGCCCCGGTAGACGCACATCGCCGGCATATAGTCGAACAGGAATGCGTCCCGCTGGTCGTCGCCCACCGTTACCAGAACGTCCGGTTTCACCCGGTTCAGGGTCGCCCTGACTCCCTCCAGGGCGGACTGGATCTGCTGATAACGCGCCTTGTAGGCCTCAGGCGTCACCTGGGACGCCAGTTTGGCCTCTCGCTGCCGGATCAGTTCCTCCACTTTGCCGCCGCCGTAGGCGTTCTCCATCGACTGGGAGTTCTTCAGCTCCGAAGCGCCGTGCTCTGCCCAGTACTCCGGAGGCTCGCTGATCAAGGGCGTGTGCCCTGTGCCGATCCCTAAAACGATCCGTGCCATCTCTACCTCCTTCTTTTCACCGCGGAGCCCGCAGAGAACGCGGAGATTTAAAATTTGGGGACTCTGCGGCCTCGGCGTGTTCTGCGTTGGGGCTAGAGGGGCGGCGGGGGGAGGCGACCCAGCACCTCCTCGCACCAGTCCCCAACTTGCAGCAGATGGTAGTCCTTCCTTTTCGCGGCGACCAGCTGGATAGCCAGGGGCATACCGTCGGAAGAGAGGCCGGTGGACAGGGCAATGGCCGGCCACCCGAACAGGGTCCAGGGGCCAAGCAACGAGGGGTCCCCTGTGTTCGACAAACCCCGCGGCGCAGGGCCTGGCGCCACCGCCATCATCAGAGCGTCCAGACCCCCGAGGGCCGCGGCCGTTCTCTCCTCCAGCCATTTGCGGATCCGCATCGCCTGGAGATAGTAGGTGCCGGGTATCAGGGCTGCCAGCGCCCGGTTCACTGTCGACGCGGAGGTGGCTGCGGCGGCGGAGACGGCCAGCTCGTCAAAGGGGGACTTCAACCTCGCTGCGTTGAACGTGGCCGCTTCCACGCCATTGATGATCTTGTGCAGGTGCCAGCAGTGGTCGAAGTCGTCCGGGAGCCGGAAGTCCGAAACCGTCGCTCCCGCCTTTCTTAGCTCTGCTGCCGTCCGCTCGATCTCGTCGAGGATGACCTTCTCCGTCCGCTCGGGGAAGAAGTTCCGCACGATCCCGATCTTCGGTGGCCGTCCCGAGGGGGTCAGCTGTCCCGGAGGCGGCGGGTCGGCGATGGTGGTCGGGTCCTTTGGGTCCTGCCCGGCGATGACCGACAGCACCAGCGCCATGTCGGCCATGCTCCGGCCGATGACGGAGGGGTGATCCAAGGAGAAGCTAAAGGGATAGCAGCCGTAACGGCTCACGGCGCCGAAGGTGGGCTTAATGGCCTGCACGCCGCAGTAGGCCGCGGGCCGCAGGTTCGACCCAACCGTCTGCTCTCCTAGCGCCACGGGCGCCATGCGCGCGCCAACGGCGGCTCCGGAGCCGCTGGAGGACCCGCCCGCCGTGTGCTCCAGGTTCCAGGGGTTTCGCGTCGGCGGGACCTTCCCGCCCACGGGCATGTAGGTCTTCCCCATGATGA
>CAZPYZ010000166.1:0-8087 GCA_964590215.1 uncultured Dehalococcoidia bacterium
GGTAGCGCATACGGGATTCGAACCCGTGATCTCCGCCTTGAGAGGGCGGTGTCCTGGGCCGCTAGACGAATGCGCCCCGGAAGGAGCGACGTTCGTCCGCCGCTCGCTCCTGTATCATAGCCTAACCGGGGGAGGCCGGGCTAGAAGCACGGCCGGAAAGTTGCAGACGCTGGGGCTTCGCCCCAGACCCCAGCTTCACGCAGCCGTGGTTTTCCCCTCCTCCCCCGGGTGAGTGCGGCGTTTCCGGCCGCACTCCTAGGCTGAGATCTGAGATACCTGCAAATACCCGCGACCTTCTTTGTTTGGATGCGCTTCCTTAGAGCCGGGGTAACATTGGCGGTTGCAATCCTCGGCACTCTCTACCACCGCGTGTTTCCCCACGCTCCAGTAAGGCGAGTCGAGCGCGTGGCGCTACCGGGCCTGCGAGACGCCGCCGAGGTCAGGTGGGACCGATGGGGCGTCCCCCACGTCTATGCCAAAAGCCAGGCCGATGCATTCCTTCTCCAGGGCTACCTCCACGCGGAGGACCGCCTCTGGCAGATGGAGCTGCACCGGCGGATCGGGTCAGGGCGTCTTTCGGAGATCTTCGGCGAGCGCACCCTGGAGGCAGACCGATTTCTGCGGCGGGTCGGCCTGCACCGGGTGGCGGTGGCGGAGGTGGCGGGGTTGAGTCCCGAGGCCGGCGCGATGCTGGAGGCCTACTGCCGGGGCGTTAACGGCTGGCTGAAGGACCGGCGTCGCCTCCCCCTGGAGTTCGCTCTGTTGGGGTTCACGCCGCAACCGTGGTGTCCGGCCGACTGCCTGTTGTGGGGAAAGCTCATGGGCTGGGGACTGGCGTTGAATTGGGACGTGGAGCTGTTCCGTGCCGGTCTGGCCGATCGGGTAGGGCAGGAGACTGCGGCAAGTATCGAGTGGTCCTACCCAGGTGGCCACCCCTTGACGGCCTCCCCAGGCACTGAATCCAGCCCTCCCTCCGACCCGGGACCAGCGGCCGCCCGCGCCCTGAGCGCCATTCTCGGGGGCGGCAGCAACGCGTGGGTGGTCAGCGGTGAGCGGAGCGCTACGGGCAAGCCGCTGCTCGCCAATGACCCTCACCTGGTACCGCAGCTTCCTTCTGTCTGGTATGAAATACACCTGGACTGTCCCGAGTTCCAGGTCTCCGGCGCCTCCCTTCCAGGCGCCCCGGGGATCATGATCGGCCACAACGAGCGGATCGCGTGGGGCATCACCGCCAGCATGGTGGATACCCAGGACGTCTACCTTGAGGAGATGGGAGAGAACGGCTGCCGCTTTCGGGACCAGACCGAGCCGGTGCAGGTGGTCCGGGAGGAGATCCGCGTCCGGGGGCGTACCAGTATAGTGGACGAGGAGGTGGTGGTGACCCGGCACGGCCCGGTTTTGTTCCCAATGGGCTACGCTTTGCGCAGTAGCCTGCTCGACCCGGGGACAGTGGCCGAAGCAGCCCTGCAGCTATTGAAGGCAGGGACCTGGGACCGCTTCCGGGCTGCCCTCGCTCTTTGGGACGCGCCGTCCCTGAACTTCCTGTACGCGGACGTGGACGGAAACATCGGGTATCAGCTCGCGGGGCGCACGCCCCGCCGCCCCGAGGGGACCGGGCTGGCGCCCCTGCCCGGTTGGACGGGAGAGCACGAGTGGGATGGGTATCTCAGCCCGGAGGAGCTCCCCCACGCGCTTAACCCCGCGGAGGGATACCTGGTCAATGCCAACAACAAACCAACCGCGGACGGCGGACCCTATCTCGCAGGCGAATGGGTAGACGGGTACCGGGCCATGCGAATCATCGACCAGATCACTGCCTCCCTAAAGCTCGACCTCATAGATCTGGCGCGCATGCAGAAAGACGTGCTGTCATTGCCGGCCCTGGAGTTCAAACCTTTCTTACGCGGGAGCCCGCTGTTGCGGGAATGGGATGCCCGGATGACCGCGGACAGCGCCGCCGCCTGCGTGTACTCGGTGTTCAGGGTCAGGCTCTTCTACGGGCTGCTGAGAAAGCGCCTGGGCGAGAAGGCGGACGTCTACTTCGGTATCCCCGTGCATCCCCTGGCAACTACCAGTTCCTATCAATTCCGCGGTACCTCGGGAGCCTTGGCCATGCTGAAAGAGGACGGTGCGGCTGTGGTGGACCAGGCATTGGGGGAAGCGATGAGGGAACTCGAGCGACTGCTAGGACCCAATCCCAAGGGGTGGAAGTGGGGCAAGCTGCACCGGGCCGGGTTTGAACATCCCCTGGGCGCCGTCCGTGTCCTGGGTTGGCTCTTGAACCGGGGTCCCTACCCAGTGGGAGGGGATGGCGACACGGTGCTCCAGTCCTCCTACAGCTTCCGCACCCCCTACGCCGCCAGCCGCTGGCTCCCCTCGCTGCGGTTCATCGCCGATACATCAAACTGGGACCGGTGCCTCTCCGTCCACGTGCCGGGTCAGTCCGGCCGGCCGGGCGCCCGGCACTACGACGACCAGATCGCCATCTGGCTGCGGGGAGAACACCATCCCATGCCCTTCACCCGTCCGGCGGTAGAGGCAGCGACGGAGTCCCTCCAGTACTTCGTGCCGGTGTCGCGGGAATGACGGCGCTGACCTGAGGAGCGCTTGCCCAGCATCCTAAGTGCGCGACGCGCTCATGAAACGCGTGCGGTGACGGGCCGCCCGCTGCTTGGCGTGACCCTGCTGGTATCCGGCGGGTTGGGCCTGACCATCCTTCTGGCCCAGGGGTCCGCCGGCTACGACTGGACACTGAACTACTACCCCACCACCGCCGCCTACCTCGCCGGACAGACTCGACTTTACGACGAGGGAATGAACACGGAGTTCTATTACCCGCCCTGGGCGCTGCTGGCACTCCTCCCTTTCACCGTCTTCGGTGACGCTCTCGGGCTAACGCTGTTGCGTCTGGCCTCAGTGGGCGTCCTGGGTTTCGTGGCAGCGGCGCTTGCGCCCCATGGCCCACTGCGGCCGCTGACCATCGCCCTAGCCGTCGCGTCCGTCTACACAGTGGATATGCTCTCGCTCGGGCAGCTCGTCGCCTGGGTGGCCCTCGGGGTCTGGCTGGCCTGGTGGGGTGGTGAGCGACACAAACCATGGGCCGTCGTCGCCGGACTGGCGCTGATGGGCCTTAAACCCCAGATTACTGCGCTCACTGGGATAGCCGTGGCGACGCAAGTCCTGAGCTGGACGCGGAGGTCCCAGATCCAGGTGGTCGCTGGCCTCGCCGCCGTCCTCCTGCTGTCGGCTGCGCTGTCTGGCCTCGACTGGCCGGTCCGGTGGTGGGCATACGTGAAAACGGCGGGCCCTCCCGCAGAGCCAGTGATGTCCATCTACCGGATGGGGATACCCCTCGCGGTGCCGACAATCCTAGCGATGGGGTTCCTGACCTGGTTCGTTTCGCGGCTGGCCCGCCACGGGCCCACCCGTTCCATCCTGCTGGTCGCCGTGGCCGCCGGCTGCGCGCTTTCCCCTTACGTCCACGACTACGACCTTCCACTGGTGATGGCGCTGGTCTGGCCGGCCCTGGCGGTCCACGCGACACCTTTCGCTGCCGCAGCGTATCTGCTCCATCCGCTCTATTACCTAGGTCTCCCCCTGGCCGGCGGGGCTCCGTGGCTGCCTCCCTTAGTGATGGGGCTGCTCCTGTCCGGCACCCTCTGGCATCACCTTTCGGGCGAGAACCAGGAGCGCGAGACACACCAGGGGGACCAGGCCGAAAAACCCAAACACCTGCCGGCGGGCGACAAGGTAGAAGGCCATGGCGTAGGCCCACTCTAATCCCACTAGCGTCGCGCTCCAGGTCAACGGCACTTTGGCGAAGGTGAGCGCAAGGAGAGGAAGGGTCGAGATGAGGTTTGCATGAAAGCCCAGCAGATTGGACGCGGCCGCGGCGACAGGCAGCGCCTCGAGGACACTCGACTGAGCACGCCGGAGATACGCCACGAACCCGGCGGCGACCGCCAACCGCAAAACCCACACGGCGGCCTGCGGCGCGCCGGCGCGGTGGAGCAGCAACACCAGATTGTCGTAGTCCCCGGATACCTGTTCGACACTGGAGCCGTACTCGAGCCAGACCGGCACCCAGAAACCGTAGCGGAGGAAGGTCAGCAGCAAGAAACCCGCAGCAATCAAGCCGGCGGATACTACCAGGCGCCTCGGCAGAAACCTGGCCACCACGAGGGGCACCAGCAAGAACTGGTTTGGTTTGAGGGACAGGAGTACGGCGGAGCCAGCGAGGAGCATGGCTGCCCCTCGTCGGTCTGGGCGCCGGAGCACCCAGGCGAGGATGGCCAAGCCGGCTAGAGCAATGAATTGAGGATTATTCAGGAAGGCGTTGGTCACTTGCTGAGGCGTAAGTAAAAGGAGCAACGCCGCCCCCGGTGATGCCCCCAGGCTGGCCGCGATCACCGGGATCGAGGTGAGGTTCAGCAAGAGGCTGGCGGCCGAGCCGGCCTCCGATCCGGCGAAGGGCCGGTAAAGGTCGTAGAAGAAGGGCGGGTACGGAGCGTTCCGATCCGATCGCCAGGGATCGTACACCGGGCCTCCCCGCTCCCCTTCCAGGCCATTCGCGGAGTTTGGCGCGGCGGGACGGCTCGCGATGGCGGGCGCTTGGACTGCCAAGGCAGTGGCCCGGCTGGTACCCGCGTAGTCGATGCCGTAGCCCGCGCGGTGAAACCCCAGGAGGAGGCCAACGATAACGGCTGCGCTTAAGACTTGCGCGAAGATATCCCCGGGCTTTCGCGCCCCAGCCGCAGCCGACGCGGCGGTGAAACCCTTCGACGCTCTCGAAAGGACCAGGAGCGCGTTCAAGGCACGCGGGACGGGCACGCCTCCTGCAGGGGACACAACTGGCAACGGGGCCGGGGCGCTTTGCACACCTGCCTCCCGTGCTCAATCAGGTAAACGTGAAAGCGGTAGGCGTCCTCGGGACCGACCGCATCCTCCAGGATCCGGTGTGCCGCCTCCGCGGTCGTCTTTTCGCCGATCAAGGCGAGGCGGCGGGCGACCCGATGGACGTGGGTGTCCACGGGAATGCAAGGGAAGCCCAGCGAGAAGAGGAGCACGCAGCGGGCGGTCTTCGGGCCCACTCCATTAAGGCTGGTGAGCCACTCCAGGGCCTCCTCGAAAGAGACCTGCTTAAGGAAATCGAGGTCGAAACCTCCCCGGCGAGCTTCGACCTCTTGAAGCACGGCCTTGATGCGGGGTGCCTTCTGCCGGGCGAGCCCTCCAGATCGGATCGCTTCTTCGATCTCCCCAACCTCGGAACGAGCAATGGCCTCCCAGCCGCCGAAGGTTTTCCAGAGCTCGGCGAAGGCTCGCTCGGCGTTCAGGTCCGAGGTGTGCTGGGCAAGGATGGTCTGGATCAGCTCCACCAAGGGCTCATTGCGCTGGTACCAGGTGCGGGGGCCGTAGTGGCCCGCCAGGGCCTCGAGGACCCACCTCGACTGATGCTGGAGCTCCCGGAAGGCCGTGTCCTGGTCCCGCGCCGGAGCTCCGCCCGAAGCTGTTCCCACGCCGGTGACCTGAGTTCCCTCGAAGGCCGTTCCGTCCTTCCCAGGGTCTCTTTCCTCTAGAAATGCCACTTGGGCTATGCTATCATGCTGAAATTGTCATAGAAGGTACCTAAGCCTTACTATAGGCAGGAGCTATAGCTCCAAAGGAGCCGCCATGGTCCGGACGGTGGAACCGAAGCAAGCAGCCCGAATCGACCGTTATGATCCCCAAGAGCTGCTGCGGCTCCATCACCAAATGGTCCTTATCCGCCGGTTCGAGGAAACGGTTAACGAGATGTACACCCGCGCCAAGATCGGCGGGTACTGCCACCTGAACATCGGCGAGGAAGCGGCGGTTGTTGGGTCCATGTCGGCCATCAGCGATCGAGACTACATCTTCACCAGCTACCGAGAGCATGGGCACGCTATCGCGCGGGGTATGGACCCCAAGGCGGTCATGGCCGAGCTGTTCGGCAAGGAGACCGGGGTCGTCCACGGCCGTGGTGGATCGATGCACCTGCTGGACGTGAGCAGGCGGTTCATGGGTGGCTGGGCCATCGTCGGCAGCCATCTACCCATCGCCGCAGGGGCCGCCATGGCTATCGACTATCGCGGCGGCGACGAGGTCATTGTCACGTATCTGGGTGAGGGTGCTACCAACATCGGCGCCTTTCACGAGACCCTTAACGCCGCGAAGCTCTGGAAGCTCCCCATCCTCTTTATCGTCATCAATAACCTCTACGAGATGGGCACCCCAGTGGAAAAAACCACCGCGATACCCGAGCAGTATCGCAAGGCGCAGGCCTACGAGATCCCCAGCCACCAGGTAGATGGAATGGACGTCCTGGCCGTTCGGGAGGCCACCGAGGAAGCGCTGGCCCGCACCAGGGCGACCAGAGAGCCGAGCTTTCTCGAGCTCATGGCCTACCGCTTCCGCGGCCACTCCGTCATCGACCCGGCCCGTTACCGCCCCGACGAGGAGGTCAAGTCCTGGCTGCAGCGAGACCCGCTGCTGCTGTTTCGGGAACAGCTGAAAGAAGCCAGCCTTCTGACGGACGACCACATCGACGCGGAGGAAAGGGACATAGAGGCAACGGTGGAGGAAGCGGTCGCCTTCGCCGAAATCAGCCCCAGCCCCGAAGTTTCCACCCTCTATGACTTTCTCTACGAAGGGCCGGGGGGGTTCCATGAGGCGGGCTGAGGGCGGGCGGACGGGCCCACCAACGCGGGGTGGGGCTTCAGCCCTGTGCGAGAGAAATCCCCAAAGGGCGAGAACGTAACCATGGCCGTCATCATGATGCGGGAAGCCCTGAACCACGCCCTGCGGGAAGAAATGGCGCGAGACCCGGATGTTTTCATCATGGGCGAGGATATCGCGGTCTTCGAGGGGTCTTACAAGGTCACCGCCGGCCTGCTGAAAGAGTTTGGCGACAAGCGGGTGATCGACACCCCCATCGCCGAGGAGTTGATCGTGGGCGCCGGCATCGGTGCAGCGATGCTGGGCTTGCGGCCTGTGGTCGACATCATGACCATCAACTTCATTCTCCTGGCCATGGACCAGGTGGTGAACCACGCGGCCAAGATACGGTACATGTTCGGAGGAGAGGTCAGCGTGCCGCTGACGATCCGGACCCCCGGCGGCGGCGGCCAGCAACTCACCGCGCAGCACTCTCAGAGCCTGGAAGTCTACTTCGCCCATGTCCCGGGTCTCAAGGTCGTCGCCCCAGCCACCCCGCAGGACGCGAAGGGCATGCTCAAGGCCGCGATCCGGGACAATGATCCCGTGATGTTCATTGAAAACATCTCCCTCTATAACCTGCGCGGCGAAGTACCGGAAGTGGAGTACCTGACTCCCTTGAACAAGGCGGATATCAAGCGGCCCGGAGTGGATGTCAGCATCATCGCCCACTCCAAGGGCACTATTCTCGCCATGGAGGCGGCCCGGCGGCTCTCCGAGGAAGACGGCATCGAGGCGGAGGTGGTGGACCTCCGGGCCCTACGCCCCCTGGACCGGGAAACCATCACCGAGTCGGTGAAGAAGACCAGTCGCGCGGTCCTCGTCGAGGAAGGCTGGTCGACCTACGGCATCACTGCCGAGGTGTCGGCGACCATCATGGATGGGGCCTTTGATTACCTCGACGCCCCGGTGGTACGGATCGGCGGCAAAGAAGTCCCGATGCCCTATTCCAAGCCCCTGGAAAATGCAGTGATTCCCACAGTTGATTCGGTGATGGCCGGGGTGCGCAGCCTCTTCGGACGCTGATTCTCCCTCTCCCTCTGGGAGAGGGCTAGGGTGAGGGCACAAGTGCCAACCGAGATCACCATGCCCCGGCTGAGCGACACCATGTCCGAGGGGACCGTGGTCAAGTGGATCAAGCAGCCGGGCCAGCAAGTCGCCAAGGGGGACATCCTCGCGGAGATCGAGACCGATAAGGCGACCATGGAACTGGAGGCCTTCCACCCCGGCGTGCTGGGACAGATCCTGGTCCTGGAAGGAGAGACCGTTGCCATAGGCATCCCCATCGCGATGCTCCTCGCCCCAGGGGAACAGGCTTCCGGCACTAGAGCGGGTGTGGCGCCGGCGTCCTCGCC
>CAZPYZ010000167.1:0-8076 GCA_964590215.1 uncultured Dehalococcoidia bacterium
CTGGAAACGCAGCGCTGCCTCACTGACCGGCATCTCCACGACGTCGGTGGCCTCCGATTCCGATTCCATGGCCTGACTCGAGTCGTCGACGTCGCCCGCAGGGACTTGGGGACTGCCAGCGGCGGATGCCTGACGTCCGACCGGGATGGTATCCGTCAACCAGGGGTTGAAGACTTCGGCCTTGACGATACCTCCCTTCCCAGAAGCCGGCAGTGCGGTTCCTGGACCGATGACGGAGGACAGGGTGGGGGGAATGGGGTAACCGGACAATTGGGGATTAAAGATTTGGGCCTTGATGACGCCAGCGGCAGTGCCTACTTCTGGACCGTCGGCAAACACCGCGGGGGGTGCCTGAACCACCACCAGGAGCCCGATAACGGCCAGGACAGCTAGCGCTCGCACAGACGTGGCTGCCTTCATTTCTTAACCTCCGGCCCCGCCAAGTTGCCGTGCATGCCTCTCAGGTGCGGGGAACACCCTTGAAAACGTCCCGATGGCGCACCCGTCAGGCCATGCGGCCCACCATGCCCGAGTTACGGCGATCTGCTCTCGGTGCCGGCGTACTGGAAGACGACCGAGTCTCCATCCCTCCAGGCGTAGGTAACAAACTCCGATTGCGCACCCTCCTGAAAAGCCGCGCCGGACGAGGGTTCCGTCAGGACGTCGATCTCTCGCCCGGTCCACTCCCCCAAGCCCTCTGGCGTCCGGCTCACCTGATCCACGCGTACCACGAAGGATCCCCAGCCGGCGGGGAGGGCAGTTCCCGGATGTTCACCGACTTTGACAACTGTCCCGGTGAACACGAATTCCCCAAGAAGTGTCGCCCCGGGGGCGATCGCGGGCGGGCCCATGGGCAAGGGTGGGAGAGTGAATTTAGACTGCGGCCCGGCACAGGCGACGGCCAGGGTGACCGCCATTGCAGTCAGGAAGCGCCGCTGCGTCAGCGTGAGGGGCCCCCTGTAGCCGCCGCTGATAGCCGATGTTCTTTCACCCCCGGCCTCGGCGACGATACCGGACCGATCCTCCGTGGGGTACTCGAGCACGCCACCAGGGGACAGTGGGTCCTGAGGCCCTCAAGGGGCTGGACGGAAGCCTAGCACCCCGTCGGATCGAGCCACGCCCGCGCGATCCCCTCCATATTCTGCGATGGATGGGTGGGGCGCATGTTCTTGACCTGGCATGAGTA
Source organism: uncultured Dehalococcoidia bacterium (assembly GCA_964590215.1). Classification (GTDB taxonomy): domain Bacteria; phylum Chloroflexota; class Dehalococcoidia; order SHYD01; family SHYD01; genus CAZPYZ01. The sequence continues at coordinate 1,187 of CAZPYZ010000167.1, forward strand.
GAAGCGGTAGTAGACGAGGCTGATGGCGGGGGCGTAGGCCGCGCGGTCGTACAACACGTCCTGGAGCTGGTCCAGGAGCTGCTTCCGTTTCGCGGGGTCGATCTCGCGTCGCTGGGCTAGGATGAGGCGATCAGCCTCGGGATCGCTGAACCCCAGGTAGTTCTGAGAAGATCCCGTCTGCCAGACGCTCATCCAACGATCGGCGAAGGTGGAGGAGGGAGACTGGCCGGACCAGACGGTGTCCCAGCCCTGCTCGCTGAGGATAGAGTTGGCGGACCTTGCACCCTCGTTGGAAAGAGCCACCTCTATGCCGGCAGCCTTCAATTGGCTCTGGGCTACCTCGGCATCTTGGATATAACGGACGACGGACTTCATGCTCAGCTTAAGCTGGGTGGGGCCATAGCCGGCCTCCTGCAGGAGCCGCTTGGCCGTCTCGGGGTCGGCCTTGAACTTTTCTCGCACCTTTTCCTGGGACCACGCGAACTCGCCGATGGCCGGAGGAATGAAGCCGGCGAGCACGGCGCCACCGCCCTGGCGCAGGATGATCTCCTCCCGGTCGATGGCCAGCGAGATGGCGCGGCGAACCCGGACGTCGTCCAGGGGCTTGCGTCGGTGGTTGAGCCAGAGGCCCCAGGGCGTGGCCGCGACGTCCTGGAAGGGCTGCAGCTTCGGGTTCGCCTGGCGCAGCGCATCGGCCTCCAGCTTGCGGAAGCCCGTCGTGCTGTTCAGGTCCAACTGGTTGGCGCGGACCGCGGCCACCTCCGCAGCATAGTCCCCGAAGACGATGGCCTGGATCTCATCGATGTAGGGCAGCGGCTTCCCATCCTCCCCCATCTCCTTCCAGTCCGGGTTGCGGACGACGTGGGAGAACTGGCCCGGCCGGAACTCTTTTAGCATGAAGGACCGGGTGCCAATGGCCACCTGCTTGAAGTCGCCGTACTGCTCATGGACCTCCCTGGGGAACATGGCGTTGCTGGGGTCGCCCACCTTTCCCAGGAACTCTGCGTCGGGCTCCTTCAACTTCAGCATCACCGTGTGCGCATCGGGCTCCTCGTGCTCCACCCCGTCCCAATAGACGCGGAGGCCGCCCCCCTTCTTAACGTGCTCTATGGTCCAGGCGACGTCCGCCGCGGTAAAGGCGCGGCCGTTGACGGGAGGCTTATTGTGCCAGCGCACGCCGTCTTTCAAACGGAAGGTCCAGGTGCGGCCATCGAGGCTGACCTCCCAGGAGTTCGCGATGTCCGGCTCCATGGCGCCGTCCTCGTAGTAGCAGGCGCGGGGAGTCACCAGGTGACCGTAGACGTTTGCGATGGGTCCGGGATTCGGCCTTTCGGGGGCGGAGAGGTCGATGCTGTTCATGCCACCCACGTCATAGCCGCCGGAACGCCTGAAGATGCCGCCTCGTGTCGGCGGGCCCGGCGACCGCCAGTGTTCTTTTCCTGGCTCACACCGGACCGACGCTTGCTGCGCCTGCTGCTTGGCGAGAGGCTCGGGCTCGTCCACCAGTTGGCGGCTGGCAGGACCGGCGCACGCGGCGGCAAGCAGCACGGTTAGACCTAGTAGGGAAAGGAGAGAGTTCCTTGGCATCGTCTATCTCCAAGCTGTAATGTTTGGGCGAGGCTCGTGTCCCGAATCGTTAGTTCGTCGCCAAGTTGGCACGCCACCCCTTCGAGACCCTTCGCGGAGTTTACCCTGAGCGGAGCCGAAGGGCTCAGAATGACGATCGCGCCGACGCTCTGACTCAGGACACAAGGACACCCGCGGCGGCGCCCGTCCGGTTACGCAAAGATGTCGTCCAGGTGGATAAGGAGGCCGGGGAAGAGGTCCGAACGAAGTTCTCCGCCCGGTCCGTAGCGTCCGGTCGACTTGTAGCCTTGCTCGCCGGAACGGTACGTCTCCAGGGCCGGGCTCTCGTAGTCGACAAGCCAGTAGTGGGGAACGCCCGCGGCGTGGTACCGGCGCATCTTGAGGCCGCGGTCTCGCGAGCGGGTGCTGGGTGAGAGCACCTCGACCACGAGGTCGGGCGTCCCTTCGATCCCCCGGTCACTAAGGATGTCCAGGCGCTCCCGCCGCACGAACACGATGTCCGGTTCGACCCCATCCGGCTCACCCAGTACCACCCCGATAGGGGCGAGATACATTTCGCCCAAGTTATCGCGGACCACCACGGGGCCCAACAGCGTAACCAGCCGGAAAATCATCCGCTGATGCCAGCGATTGGGCGGCGGGCTCACGTAGAGCTGTCCATCGATGACCTCGTACCGGTTACCGTCCTCCGGCGTGTCCCAGATGTCCTCGGCCTTGAAGTGGACTTGGCGCCGCGCCATCACCCGTACCTCCCCAATGTCCCCTCCCCGTCTCCCCCTAGTTTAGCCCGTGGAAGGCGCAGGGGTTGTCGCAGGTCAGCTTCTGATATTGCTGCGGGGTGATGTCTCCGCTGGCCCGGAGGTTGCGCAGGGCCGTCAGCTCGCTGGACTGGTCGTTGTGGCCATAGTCGGTCCCAATGAGGAGGTTATCCTCCCCCGCACGGCGCATGATATACGGGATGTCGTCGTCCGTCTGGCAGGTCACGTACAAACGGTATTCCTTCAAGGGCGCTTCCGGCAGCTTCCGCCCGAGGGCCGGCAGCCGGCGGCCCAGGTCGTTGAGGGCGTAAGGGATCCACTGCGCAGCGGCTTCGACGAACCCCATGCGGAGGTGGGGAAACTCATCGGGGATGCCGTTCATGATGACGCCGTGGAACGCGCCGACCATGGCGAGGCGCAGATTCCAGAAGGTGGCATTCTGGCTGTACTGAGAGTAGAGCTTGCCCGTGTATGCGTTGTTGTTGGCGATGTGGAGGGCAACGGGCATATCGAGGCCCATGGCCTCCTCGTACATGGGGAAGAAGTACGGGTTATGAATCAGGCGCTCGCCTTCCACGCAGCGCATGAAGATACCCACTGCGCCGTGGCCCTGGCACCACCGCACCTCGTCCAGGGCGTCCGGCATGCTGAGGAGAGGAGGGACGCAGATCCAACGCAGGCGCCCGCCGGCCTGCTCCCAGATGTTTGCGAGCCACCGGTTGTAGCCGCGGCAGATGGCCACATCCACCTCCGGGCGGTCGGCGCCCTGGCCGATGAAGATGGTCGGATAGAGGACCTGCACGTCGATCTCGAGGTCGTCCATGTGGCGGATGCGGCGAGTGACGTCCTCCATTTCTCGGGCCTCCCGCGGCACGTCCATGTCGCGGCCGGAGAGGCGGGACAGCTCTTTGAAGTCCCTGCCACCGAAGCGCGCGACGCCCCACAGCTTCCCGTCCACCATCCAGTATTCTTTGTCAGGCTCGCCACGAGGGGTCACGATCATGGGCCGGTACTTCTGGTCGGCCGGCTCCATGAAGTCCCAGGTGCGCTCAGTCTCGATGACGTGGGTATCAGCGTCGATGACAGGCATGACCGCCTCCTTTTTGGTGAACTGGGCGCAGGGCGCCCGATTCCCGTCGCTCGGATGATAGATCAGAAGCTGCCATTGATGCAGGTCGAATCCGGACCGCCGGGCCGATGCGAACCTAGATCGAGGAGGCCTTCGCGTCTATTAAGCCGCGCGTCTCATGTGCTAGGGTCACGGAGACCCGACGCCGATCTTGTACGGCTGGGGTGAGGACAAGAAGGAAGGGCGCCAATGGTTCAACAACAGACGCTACAGCTTGGAGTCGTGGGTTTGGGAGTGGCCGCTGCGTCAGTGCTGCCGGCAGCGGAGGCGATGCCCCAAGTGCAACTGGTCGCGGGCGCGGACGTGAACCCTAAAGCACTGGAGATCTTCCGTAGCAAGTACGGGAAGCAAGCCTACAGCAGCATTGAGGCGCTGCTGGACGACCCGGAGGTAAACACGGTCTGGATCGCGACGCCCAACGTGTTCCACTGCCCTCACGTGGTGATGGCCGCCGAGCGGGGCAAACACGTCATCGTGGAGAAGCCCTTCGCCATCACCTTGGACGAGGCGCAACGGATGATCGCCGCAGCGGAGGAGACCGGGGTCCATCTGCTCTCGGGCGGCTCGCGCAGCGCCAGCGGTGTGGTGCGGAAGATGCGAGAGGTGCTTCAGACCGGAGAACTGGGGCGGCTGCGAGGGATGACGGCGTGGTGCGCCACGGATTGGATGCTGCGCCCACGGCGTCCCGACGAGCTGGACGTGGCCACGGGAGGAGGCATTGCCTACCGCCAGTCGCCCCATCAGGTAGACAGCGTGCGCCTGTTGGGCGGCGGGATGCTGCGCAGTGTGCGGGCCATGACGGGCCAGTGGATGGCGCCTCGCGATACGGCGCCGGGGTTTTACACGGCGTACCTGGAGTTCGAGGACGGGACGCCCGCGACGATCATCCATGAGGCGTATGGCTACTTCATGGGTTCCGAGCTGTTTGCGCCGGGAGAGGGTGTGTCGGGGACGGAGAGCCGGGTCCGGACGCGCCAGGAGATCGTGACGGGTCAGCGGGACGAGGCCGCGGCAAAGGAGGAGCGGGCCCTGGAGGCGCAACGGTCGGGCAGTATGGAGGGTGCGGCCGGTGCGGGGCGGCCGCGATCGCCCTATCTGAGCGACCTCGGGATCTTCGTTGTGTCCTGCGAGCACGGCGACATGCGGCAGTCGCCCCAAGGCATCTACGTCTATGGCGACGAGGGGACCCGGGAGATCGCGGTGGAAGAGACGAAAACCGGCTTCAGTCCGGAGCTGATGGAGCTGTACCAGGCGCTGACGAGCGGGAAACCTATCCTGCACGGAGGACGCTGGGGTATGGCCACCCTGGAGGTGTCGCTGGCGATCATGGAGTCGGCCCGGGAACGGAGGGAAATTTTCCTGCAGCGCCAGGTGCCGGTGCCCGGAGGCGCTTAGCGCTTGCTCGCCCGGCGCTCCTTACGTGATGGACCGCGCAGGGTGACCGGCTCGCCGACGTGCAGCGTCTCCAGCATGCGGTCCCAGACCGGGGCGAAGCGGTCCCGGTGGTCCTCCCAGAAGACCATAGTGATATAGGTCATCACGAAATTGTTGTAGGCGAAGAGCGCGCGATCGCAGGCGGGCCGGTTTTCATTCGAATCGATGAAGGTGCTCTCTACCCACGCCAGGTCAAGGTTGGGTCGCTCAGCGGTGACTGTTTCGCCTGGCTTTAGGCCGCGTTTATCGTTTTCGAAATGTATCCGCATGAGGAAATCCCCAAGAGGGAGCTCACTCCAGAGGACGGGGGCTTCCGGGTTCAGGTGCATGACCGAGATCTCGAGCAAGGCGTCGTCGTCCGGCTCCGGGCGGTCGCGGAACTGGATGGACCCGCTCTCCTGGAATTTCATCACCCAGGGCTTGGGGTAGTTGAAGCGGGCGGCGCCGCGGTCGGCCACGAAGATCATCTCGCCGGGGCGGGCACTCCAGTGATGCCTCTTGGGCATGCGGAAGGACTGTGGTTGCCGCTCGGCCATGGCTCAGGGCCTCAGGAGTTTGAGGGCCGGGACCCGTTCGAAGTGGCGAACATTGCGGGTCACGAGGGTCAGGTCATGGTGGAGCGCGGTGGCGGCGATGAGGAGATCCATGTCGGGTATTATTGCGCCTCTCAGCCTGAGATCCCCGCGGATTCGGGCAAACCGCTGCATTATTAGACGGGTTAAAGGGAGAACAGGCGCTTCTTGTAAGAACCGCTGGAAGTCCCGTTGATACCGCGTGACGTCTTGGCCATGGTAGACGCCATCTAGCACCTCGGCATATGTAATAAGGCTGACACAGATACCCTGGGCGCTAAGTCTCCTCAGCAACGCGACGGCAGCTCGGCGATTTGCGAGCCAGTCAATAACCCAGTCGCTGTCAATCAGGTAGGTCATCTACAGGCTCACGGGAACCCAGGCGCCGGGCCTCGTAGATGTACTTCTTGAACTCCTCCGCGTAATCCGGATCCCAACTGCCGCCGGATCTCAAGAATGCCGCGTGGTCGGCGGCTTTCTTCTCCTCTTTGGTGAGCCGCCGGCGCTTGGGCTCGGCCGGCGCTTCTTCGGAGCAGGCGTCCCCGCCGGCGACCAGCACGTCCCCCTCGACCCAGCTCTCGCCGTTGTCCCAGACCTCCTTCTTCCAGACGGGGACTATCTCTTTGATCCGGTCCACGGCGTGATGGCAGGCCTCGAAGGCCTCCTTACGGTGGCCTGAGGTGACGACCACCAGGAGGCTCGTCTCCCCGATCTCGAGGCGGCCGGTGCGGTGCCAGATCCCGATGTCGGTGATGGGCCAGCGGGCCTTTATCTCTTCAGCGATCTGGGCCATGACCTTGGTCGCCATGGGGGCGTAGGCGTCGTACTCCAGGTAAGAGACGGTGCGGCCGCGGGAATGGTTGCGGACCACGCCCTGGAAGGTAACAACCGCGCCGTTCTCCGGCTTGTCCAGCTCGCGCTCCAGCTCGCGGGGGTCCAGGGGATCGTCAGTGACTTTGAACAGCATGAGGCTTCCCTCTAACTTTGCCGGAAAGGCAGGGACTCAACCGCCACTGACCGGCGGGATCAAGGCGACCTCGTCGCCTTCGCACAGGCGTTGGGCCGGATCAGCGTAAGCTTCGTTAACGGCCAGCCGTACGGTGTTGGCGTGGCCCGCAAGCCGGGGATAGTCCGAGATGAGACGCTGCAATAGATCGCCGGCGGTAAGGCCATCCGGGACCTCGAGGTCCATCTCTCGATGCCCGACCGCGTCCCGGGCGGAGGCGAAAAAGCGGGTCTTTACCTTCATGGGGACAGTATAGCGGTTGCAGCGCGGCGTGCTGCTCAGCCGGCACGGGCGCGAGCGCTCATAGCCCTCACCTTAACCCTCCCGAGGACGCGGAAACATATTGGGGCTAGATGACCGCCTCGGCCCGCAGTCCGTGGATCTCCTCCTCCGAATACCCCAGC
>CAZPYZ010000168.1:0-8068 GCA_964590215.1 uncultured Dehalococcoidia bacterium
GGGGATTTCCGAGTCAATAACAGGTGGGACGCCCCTGAGCCGAGCCGTGCCTCTCTTTTTCGGCGTCAGTGCCCTGGCGGGCCTCGTCCTGGCCACAGGCCGCTACAATCCTCTCTTTCCCTGGTTGTTCGATCATGTGCCCGGAGTCCAGCTATTTCACGCCCCGGCCCGCCTCGTGCTCTGGTACGTGTTCCCCATGGCGGTCCTTTCGGGGTTCGGTTGGGCTGCCCTCCTGGGAGGACCGCCGGGTGCGGGCCGCCGCCTCGGCGCCTGGGCGAGCGCCGGCGGGATGGGAGTCCTGCTCATCCTGCTGGCTACAGGGAGTTTCCTGCCTGGTATTCCCCGAGCGGAAACCGCCTTCCCTGCCCTCGGGTGGGCGGCGGGCTGGCTCTTGGCCGCGGGGCTCCTGGTGGTCGCCCGCGCCCGCTGGCCTTGCCGTCCTTCCAGCAGCCTCAGGGCGAGTCCTTGGACCATCGCCGCAGCCGCCCTTGTCTTCGCCGATCTCTTCCTCTATGGGAAAGACCTAAACCCGGGCACTGATGCGCGGCTGTACGCACCAAGCAGGCTTTCCTCAGTCGATGCCGTCCAGAACGAAGCAGGCATGGGGAGGACCTTTGTCACCGACACGGCCTACGCCTCGGTGGTGCACCGGTTGTTCAACAGCAGCCGTTTTCCCCCAGGTGGTTGGGAACAGTTGTGGGAGATGCGGGCGCTTCTCACGCCGAACCTTGGCACGGTCGAGGATCTGTTCGAAGTCCATAACTACGACCCGCTCCGGGTGCACCGGACCGAGCGTTTGCGCCTGCTAGCCGAGGCTGCTCGCTTGCCCGCCCCACTTCTCGACCTCATGGGCGTCAAGTTTCTTGTCAAGCCCGAGAGCGCCGCTGATGGCCGGCTCGAGCCCCCCATCGGAGCGGCCTTCTACCGCCGTCCTGATCCCTTGCCCCGGGCCTACATCCTAAACAGGGCAGTTGCTGTTCCGGACAGCGACGCAGCCTTTGCCTTCATTGCCAATCCTCGCTTCGATCCCCGCCAAGAAGCGGCCGTGGAAACCGGCGAACCCGGTCAGGTTTATACCTTTCCAACCGCCCCCAGGCCCGCCTCCATCGTGGACTATGGAACGCAGCGCTTGCGGGTAGAGACGGACGGTGGCGGCGGTTTTCTGCTGCTTACCGACACCTACTACCCGGGCTGGAAAGCCTTGGTGGACGGCGTTGAACGAACAATCTTCGCGGCCAACGGCGCTTTCCGCGGGGTTTTTCTCAACCCCGGTGACATGGTCGTCGAGTTCGTATACGACCCGTCGAGTTTCAAGATAGGCGCCCTGCTGTCGGCTCTTGGTCTGCTCGCAACAGGCGTCCTTGCGGCCGGTGCACCACCGTGGTCGCTCCTGGTGAGAAGCGCGGCCTGGTCGCGCCGGACCTTGGAGGACCGGCATCTTGCCCGCTCTGCGCCGGCAAACCACAGGCAACCCGAAGCCGGGTTGGAGGAGGTTGCCCAGGCCCCCGCAATGGCCCCTGCCGGTGACGGCACCACACCAGATGAAGAATGCGAGCCCCGGCCGCCCTCACCCTAACCCTCTCCCAGAGGGAGAGGGGGATAGTGTCGTGGCATTAGATACTGTTCAACCACGGATCAGAAGGCCTGCAGCACTTGGCGCCATCCTTGCCGCTCTGCTGGTCTGGGTGGCGGTGGTATTCGCAGCTTACTACGGCGTCCACAAGCCTTTCCCTGCGGGGTTGAACCTGGACGGCTGGGCCCTGATCGACCGACCCCCTCAAGGCGTTCCTTTCCTTGGGGCCGCCCTGGATCTTGGGGCCGCCGCGTGGCTCAGTCTGGCGTCCCTCGGAACGGGTCACGCCTTACTACGGGCCCTGGGCACCCGACCCGAGAGCGTCGCTGGCCAGATCGCGTTTTCTCTTGCCTTGGGCTTCGGCGCCCTAGGCCTGGCGACCCTGGGTCTGGGCGTGATCGGGTTCTTCACGCCGATTCCTATGTTCTTCATCTTGGGCACCTTCAGCGGTCTTGCCCTGCTGGAGGCCAGACGGTGGTATGCAGCAAATGGAGAGGAACGCCACCCGGCTGGAGGGCGGCCCCGTGAGCGCGGAGGCTGGTACATCCGAGGGATGGTGGCCCTCCTCGCCCTCACGGCGTTCCTCATCGCGACCCGTGCCCTCACCCCTCCCATCGCTTGGGACGCCTACGTGTACCACCTTACCGGCCCCCAGCTCTATATCCGGGCCGGCGGGATAATCCCGGGGATCGACATCCCCCACCTCTACTTCCCTTCCCTCGTGGAGCAACTCTTTACCGCCGCCCTGCTCGTCCGTGGCGACATCGCCGCCCAGCTCCTCCACCTGGCTCTCGCCGGCGCCGCCGCCCTGGCGGTCTTTGGGTTCCTGGACCTTTGGGGGGACCGCCGCGCTGCCTGGGTTGGCGCCGCTCTGCTCGCCTCGACTCCCAGCCTGGTCACGCTGGCCCGCATCCCCTACGTGGAATGGGGCGTAATTACCTTTGGATTCCTCTCCTTCTGGGCGCTGCAAGAGGCCCTCGAAAGGCTTCGTCCTGGGAGCGCAGCCATGCCGCCTGCTCCCTTCCCGCGCGGCCAAGCCTGCCCTGAGCGGAGCCGAAGGGATGGCCGCGCTCCCGGGCGGTGGCTCGTGCTCTCCGGCATCCTCGCGGGCCTGGCTTTAGGAGTGAAATACACCGCCTTCTTCCTGGTGCTCGGGATCGGCCTCGTGCTCCTTCGCCGTACGCGACGCATCCGGTCCATCGCCCTCTGGTGGGGGGCCGCCGCAATGGTCGCCAGCCCGTGGTTTCTTAAGAATTTGGCGTTGACGGGCAACCCTCTTTACCCCTTCTTGTTCGAAGGGTGGCAGTGGGATGCTTGGAAGACGAACTGGTTCAGCCGGGCCGGCACAGGACTGCTCAGCGAGCCGTGGCGGTTGCTTACCGCTCCCTGGGAGATCACCGTGCTGAGTAGCGAAGGAGGCGGCGTCTACGATATCGACCTCGGTCCCTTGTTCCTGGCTTTGCTCCCACTCTTGCTGGTGCCCTTGCCGGGTCTTCTCATGCGAAACCGACTACCAGGCACCCCTGAGCCTCAGGACGGGCGGCCTCTCCCCTGGACCCCCGATGCGCTGGTTGTGGCGATAGCCGTGTATGCTGCGTGGCTTCTTGGCGCCGCCGGCTCCGGCCTCCTGCAGCAGGGGCGTCTGCTAGTTCCCACCCTCGCCTTCCTGGCCTGCCTCATCGCGGCCCGCCTGACCAACGCGGGCGCACGGACCTTAGGCCCGTTCCGCCCTTCGCGTGTGCTCGAAGCCGCGGTCCTCCTCGCGTTGTGCGTCGCGGCTCTGGGCTACACCGCTCGCTGGGCTGCAGACGCACCGATCCCGTATCTCCTCCGGACTGAAGGCCGGGAGGAGTACCTGGCACGCCATCTGGGCGACCACTATGCGGCGATGGACTTCCTCAACCGCCAGGTCCCCTCGGGGAGTCGCACCCTGTTCCTGTGGGAGCCGCGCAGTTATCTTTGTGAGGGCGCCTGCCAACCCGACGCCCTCCTCTTTAATTGGCGCTACTTGCTCCAGCGCCATGGCACGGCAGAAGGCGTGTTCAGCGCGCTGCGAGCCGAAGGCTACACCCACCTCCTCCTCTATGGCGGTGGCCTTCGATTCTTCTCGCAGGGCCCCCACCCCGAGGTGGAGCCGGAGCACATCGCGACCCTAATGCAGTTAGAGTCCCGGCACCTGGAGCGCGTTTACGGCCCGTCATTCAACGAAACCCTCGATGCCCCCATCGAGTCCATCGCGGGCGCCGGCTATGCCGTTTATCGCGTGAGAGGGGGGGACATTCGTTGAGACTCTCGAAAAGCGGCGGGGCGGCTTCTCCCCACGCCCCTTCGACCCGGCTCAGGGCACGCTTCGGGGACCCTTCGAGGAGCCTCAGGACAAGCCTCGGGCAATTCCTCCCCTGGCTTGCGCTGGCCGGCCTCTGCTTCCTCGCGGCCGTGCTCCGCTGGCCTGACGCGCGCCGCCAGCTCGAGTACGACGAAGTCATCGCCATCCTCTTCGCCCGCCACGACTTCGCCGATATCGTCCGAGGCACCGCGGCCGATACCATGCCGCCTTTGTACTACTGGCTCCTGCACCTCTGGGCACCCGCGGGCGATGATCTCGCCTGGGCCCGCCTCCTCTCCACCCTGCTGGGCGCCGCTTCGGTCCCCGCCGTCTATCTGATCGGACGCCGTCTCCTGGACTACCAGGACGCTCTAGCCGGCGCAGGGCTGATGGCCATTTCCCCCTTCCCCGCCTTCTATGGCCACTATGCCCGGATGTATGCCCTCCTCACCCTGCTCGGGCTCCTCGCGTTCCTCTTCTTCGTCCGCTGGCTCCAGGACGGCCGCCGGCGCGACCTCGTCCTATTCACCGTGGCCGCGGGGCTGTCGCTTTACGTCCACAACTTGGCCTTCTTGTTACTCATCGCGCTGGACCTGCTGTTCGCCATCACCGCACTGAGGGCGCTGCTGAATGCTCGGCAACTGCCGGCGCCGACCGACTCGGGGGAAGAGGGGACTGCCTACCGCCTTCTGCCTACCGCTTACGAGCGGGGCCGGGTGGCGTGGCTGTTCCTCGCCCACCTGGCCCTTGCGCTGGGGTATCTCCCCTGGCTCGCCTACCTCCCGGGCCAGCTGGAAAAGGTGGCCCAAGCCTTCTGGATTCCCCCGCCCGGCTTGCTGGAGCTGGTCCGCACTCCCCTTGTCTTCCTGTTCCACCTGCCCCTCCCGGAGCTAATGGTCGGCCCTGCTGCCTTCGTCGCCCTGCTCTGTGTGGCGGTAACCGCGCTGGAAACCTGGCGGTGTTGGCGGGGCGTCGACCTGGCCCAGGACCACCCCTCTGCCATTGAACGGAGCGGAGGTGGTGGGGAATCCGTGGAGGGCGACGTGGCAATCGGTCATGCCACGCGGCGACGCCACAGAACGATGAAAGCCGCAGCCGATCTGTCATTGCGAGGAGCGGAGTGGTGGGGAAGCCTGTGGAGGGCGGCGTGGCAATCCGGGGGTGGAGGAGACGTTGGCGATGGACCACCGAGGTCTATTTTCGCGGTAATCCGGGGTCGCGGTACCCGCCTGCCTTCAACCAAGGAGGCCCTATTCTCCGCGCAATCTGGGGGAGAGATAGAGGCCGGTGACCAGCCGGGCAGGGTCCTGTCGGGTCACGGCCCGTCCAGCATGGCCCCCAAACCGGACCTCCTCCCCCTCGCCGCCGTCGCGTTGCTCCCCATCGCCCTGATGTTCTTGATCTCGCAGGCGCGGCCGGTGTACGTGGAGCGAGCGGTCCTCGTGTCTGCCGCAGCCTACTACCTGCTCCTCGCCGCAGCGGTGCGCCGTGTCCCGCTACGGCCGCTGGCCTGGGGCATCGCTGGGTTGATCGGCCTTGGCATGGCGGCTGCCCATGGCTACCAGTACGCTTACGAGGGGTTCCCTCGGTCCCCCTACTATGCCCTCGCGGACCAGATGTCGGCGGACTTGCGCACCGGCGAGGTGGTGTTGCACGACAACAAGCTCAGCTACTTCCCGACCTACTTCTTGGCGCCGGCGCTGCCCCAAACCTACCTCGCAGATCCCCCAGGATCGGCCAACGACACTCTCGCCCCGGGGACCATCGACGTCCTGGGGCTTCCACCCTCTTCGCTAGAGCGGGCGGTTCAAGGCACGTCTAAGGTCTGGTTCGTTATCTATACACGCGCGCTGGATGAGGCAGCTGCTGCAGGCCGCCAGCACGAACACAAATCGTGGTTGGACCAGCGCTACCGCGGCGAGCTACGCCACCAGATCGGGGACCTGCAGGTGTGGTTGTACCACGTGGGATCGCTTTAGCGGGCCATGATAGCCCTGGGCCGCCAGTGGCTCGTCACACACGCCTGACAAGATGATTCCCTCGAGCGGGCCGGTGACGGCGCCGTAGGCGCTATCCAGCCGCCGCCAGCAACCGGCTACCGTCCGATAGGACGATATCCGTTAGGACCTCAACTCCTTTCGGGGGGTCAAGCTCGCCCGTCTTGCTGGCGGGGATAACCGCCACGATGAACCGTTGGTCCAGGCCTCTGGCGAGACGCTGAAGCGTTTCGACCGACGGATTGTATTCCCCAACCTCTAAACGGGCTATCTGCGGCTGTGGCATTCTCAACTGCTTCGCCAGCTGCCGCTGGCTGAGGCCGTGGTCAGCCCGGTACTTGACCAAGGCCACTGAGACCGCCCGGGCAAGCGCCGTACGCTCCCATTCCGCCCGGAACTCCGGGTCTCGTTCCAGACGCTCCCTGAGTACCTGCTTCGCGCTGATCAGCTCTACCGGCATCCTGTGTTACCTCCGGACCTCGCGCTCCACTTACGCCAGCCTTTCGACGGCAGCCTCCACCGCGGCTCGAAAGCCGTGAGGATCATGGCGAGCCTCTGGACCTATTGCGCCGATGACCATCTGGTCACCTATCCGGCGATAGAACGCACGCCACGGGCTCCGTCCCGCTCTCGGCCGCAACTCACGTAGCCTATCGGCGCTTCTACCGCGCTGCTGTGAGGGAATCCTGACCAGTCGCCTGCAGTTTCGAGCTTGTCGAAGGCGTTCTGCACCGCGCTCGTCTCCCTAGCGGGCAACGCATCGAATTCCCTCCGGGCGTCCGGGCGGTGGACAACCTCCACGACAGGGTGATAGCAGAAATGTTATCACCAGGTCTCGACCGGCCGATGCCGGCATCTGGATTACCTGGTGCTTCCTGGATTGCCTACTGCTACTCCCTACTCCCTCTACCTCCCGCCTTCCAGCGTCCTCCCCTGGGGCAGCCCCGCCGAGGGGTCCAGCCATACCTCGGCCGGCCGCCGGAACCAGGCCTGCCCCGCGTAGTTGAGGTAGAGGTCCTTCACATAAGGCTGCCAGGCCGTGAAGTATGCCCCTGCTACCAGCGCAAGGAAATAGTGCTGATCCGTCACCCGCCGGTTGATCTCGAGCAAGATCCTGTTCCGCTCGGCTGGGTCCAGCGCCACCGACTGCCGCTCGATGAGGCCGTCCAGCACCGGGTCCGCCACCCCGGACTTATTCAGGCCTCCCTTTGAGTGCCAATCGGCTCTGAGCCCCGCATCGGGTGGCACGCTGATTGGCCCCCCAGAGAGGGTGATCTCGTAGGCCCCATCGATATAGGCTTTTCGCACCACCGCTTCGTCCGTGCCGCCGAGCACGGCATCGACCCCGATCCGCTTCAGCTGGCCCGAGAGCGCCTCGGCCAGCTCTCGTTGGGAGCTGTTGGTCGTGTAGAACAGAAGGGTGGTCTTGAGCCCGTTCGGGTACCCCGCTTCCGAGAGGAGTCGCTTTGCCTCTGCCAGGTCCGGTTCCTTCGGCTGCCGCCATCCAGGCATCGCCAGGAATTCCGGCTCGGGGATGGCCCAGTCCTTGACGATGCTTGGGGCGCCCGGCTGGTTGATGCCACCCAGCCCAAAGGTCACGATCTGGACCATCTCCTGGCGGTCCACGGCTAAGTTCAAGGCCCGCCGCACCCGGATATCGTTGAAGGGCGGTTTGGTGATGTTGAAGCGTCCGCCGTAGTTGTACTCGATGTGGTAGGGCTTGTACTGCATGTCCGGCCGCGCCGCCTTGATGGTGTCGAACTGCCCCTTGTCCGGCACGTTGTAGAAGTCGCTGTTCCTGGCGACTAGCGCCGCGATGAGCCCAGAGCGGTCCAGCCCGTAGAACAGCCGCACCCCATCCAGATACGGCTTCCCTTGCTGCCAGTAGCTCTGGTTCTTGCCGAGGGAGGCGCCCTTGATGGAATCGAAGGCATGCAGCTTGAACGGCCCGGTCCCGATGGCCGTTTTCTTGAAGTCATCGCCCCGGTCGGCTACATGTTTGGGGAGGATAGCCAGCGCCGGGCTGCTGGCCAGGTTCGCCAGGAACTCCGCCGACGGCTCTTTCCGCAGGAGGCGGACGGTATGGGAGTCCACGGCCTCGATGCCCTGAACGTCCCCGAGGAGTCCTCGGTTTCGGAAGCGGTTGTCCGGATTCAACATCCGCTCATAGCT
>CAZPYZ010000169.1:0-8056 GCA_964590215.1 uncultured Dehalococcoidia bacterium
TGGCCGTCGATTTCAGCGATGCGGTGGAGGCCGCCTATCGCAACACGCGACACCTGCCCAACGTCCACGTCGTACAGGCGGACATCTACCAGCTGCCCTTTGCCAGGCCCTTCGACTTCGCCTTCTCCATCGGGGTCCTGCACCATCTGCCGGATCCCGAAGGGGGCTTTCAAGCTCTGGTACGCCACCTTCGACCGGGGGGGTCCGTTTTTGCGTGGGTCTACGGCCGAGAGAACAACGGCTGGATCATCCATTTGGTCAATCCGCTCCGAGAGCGGGTCTTCTCTCGAATGCCCCACAGAGTCCTGTATGCCCTCTCGTGGATCTTGACTGTCGCCATCCAGCCTTTCCTGAAAGTGCTCTATCGGGGAAGTTTGGCCCGGCACCTTCCCTATGGGGGTTACTTGAGATGGCTGGCCGGGTTCGGGTTTCGTCACAATCACCACGTGATCTACGACCACCTGGCAGCGCCGACGGCCTTCTATCTCCGCCGGGAACAGTTCCGAGACTGGTTCAAGCGCGCCTCACTCTCGGAGCCTGTGCTCTCCTGGCGCAACGAGAATAGCTGGCGAGGGTGGGCCACGCTGCCGGAGTTACAGGTTTCGAGCTTCGAGCTTCCGGACCCCATTCCGTCCCCATCGGAGGGGTTCCGGGTCCAGTTCAGTTCCGAGACCTCGTCACCTCCCCATGGGATTTGAGGCGAAGGACCCTGAACTCCGAACCTTGAACTCAGCACTTCGTCATGCGGATCCTGGCCCTTAACTATGAGTTCCCACCCTTGGGGGGAGGAGCGGGCAACGCCACCGCCCACATCTGCCGCGAGTTGGTCCGGTTGGGATGTTGCGTTGAAGTCCTCACCGCCAAGTTCGAAGACACACCGCCCCGCGAGGAGAGGGACGGCTACGTGGTGCACCGGATCCGAGCTCTGCGCCGGCGCCCCGACCGGTCATCGCCTTGGGAGATGGCAAGCTTCGCCGCAAATGCCGCGCTCCCGGCCCTCTCCTTGGCGCGCCGGTTTCGGCCGGACATTCTCCACGTTTACTTCGGGGTGCCGACGGGCCCGGTCGGTCTCCTGGTCAAGCTCGCGATGGGTATCCCATACATTCTTTCCCTCAGGGGCGGGGACGTCCCGGGATTCATGCCCAAGACCTTGGGGACACTGCACCGATGCATTGGGCCGCTGAATCACTGCGTGTGGGATGCGGCCTCTGCAGTGGTCGCCAACAGCGAGGGCTTGCGGGAGCTGGCCCAGGGCAAGATGGGAGTGCCTGTCGCCTTCATACCCAACGGGGTGGACCTGTCAACGTTTTCTCCCCAAGTCCCACGTTCTACTTGTTCTACGTCAACCGGAACTGCACCAGCGACCCTTCGCGTACTATTTGCCGGCCGTCTAGTAGAGGAACAGAAAGGCGTGCGGTTTTTGCTGACCGCCGTCTCTGAGCTGCGGGAAGCCGCCCCGATCACCGTGGAGATCGCCGGCGCGGGGCCGGGGGAAGGACGCCTGCGAGACCTAGTGCACCGCATGGGACTGAGCAGCCAGGTCGCCTTCTCCGGATGGGTGTCCCGGGAGCAAATGCCAGCCCGCTATGCCCGCGCCGACGTTTTCGTCTTTCCGTCTTTGGAAGAAGGGATGCCAAACGTCGTGTTGGAGGCGATGGCGTCAGGCCTGCCTATCGTAGCAACGGACATCTACGGGCACCGCGGGCTTGTCGAGCATGGGACGAACGGCTTCCTCATCGCGCCCGCGAATGCGGGAGCCATCGCCGAGGCCCTTATCAACCTTTGTCGGGACCCCAAGTTGCGAACAAGGATGGGGCAGGCATCCCGGGCCAGGGCTGAGGCATTCACCTGGACGGCGACGGCGCAGGCCTATTTGAACATGAGTCAGGCCGTACTGGAGCGAAGCCGGCGCGGAGAGGGCGGCGCTTGAGATGAACTGGATGGGAACGGGGATCCGGGCTGCAATCAGCGTGACTCTCTTAGCCTTCCTGCTCGCTAATGTGGACATCGGGCAGGTACTGGTGCCCCTGAGCACGGCGAGCGTCCCCTGGCTTGCCCTAGCCCTGGCCTCTGCTCTGGCTGCTTGGGTGATCAACACGGCCAAGTGGTCTGTTCTCCTCGCGGCTTTGGAACGACGGCTCTCTTATTTCTATTTGCTGGCTTTGAATTTCGTGGGGATGTTCTACAGCATGGTCCTGCCGGGGCAGATCGGTGGAGAGGTAGTAAAGGGGATCCGCTTGGCACGATACGGGGTAGCCCCGTCGGACGCCGCGCTCTCCATTGCAGCCGACCGGTTGACTGGACTGATTGGGTTGGCGTTGTTGGGCGTGGCGGGCGTTCTCCTAGCCGAAACGGTGCCGGCCAGCCAGGCCATGCTTATCCTGGCCTCCGGCGTGGTCGCCACGGCGGGAGCGCTCCTCCTGCTCGGCCGGCTCCGCTCCCCTTCGCCCGCCCGCGCCAACGAAGCAGGCGAACCCACGGTTCAGGGGCGGATCCGCAGCGGGATGGAGGCGGCCTGGACCACGTGGGCAGCCTATGCTCGCTCACCGGCGCTGCTCGGAATGGTCATCCTCCAGGCCGTCACTTTCCAGGCGCTGGTAACGCTTTCCAACTACCTGGTCGCCAGGAGCGTCGGGGTAGAAATCTCCATCGTCGCCCTCGCGTGGATCGTCTCCGCCGTCTCCTTGGTCCACCTTCTCCCCATATCCCTGGCCGGCCTGGGGGTCCGGGAGGGCGCTTACGTCATGTTGCTCCAGCAATATGGCGTGCCGCCCGCTGAGGGACTCGCCTTGTCCCTCGCGGTTTTCCTGGTGATCCTTGCCCAGGCCCTCCTTGGAGGCGCACTGGAACTGTTTTGGTCTGGCTTGGAGCCGCAATTGCTCCGGACACTAATGGATAGTGACGGTCGCAGGACGCCCGGACCAGTGCCGGTCCCGGACCCTTCGGAGCCACCTAACGACATGGTTCGAGAACCTCGAGCCCTACCACCCCAGACGGGATAACGCGTGGTCGCACTCGACCTCGTCCTGTTCTTCCTCGTTGCGCTGATCTTATGCTGCTGGGTGGGATACACGCCAGCGAGGCTGCTGCTCTGCGGCAAACTGGCAGAGTTCCGGAGCGTCCTTCTTCCTACCCTAGGCCTCGCCACCATCATCATCCTTTCGTCCTGGTTAAACAGCACCCTGCTCCCGATGCGCGCGGCGACGCCGGTCATTCTTGCGATGGCCGCGGTCGCGAACATCGCTCTGGTGCTGAAGACTCGGCGCCTGGAAGTGAAGGTGCAGAGGAGGGATGCAGCCTTGGCCGGGCTAATGGCGATGGCCTACGGGCTGGGCATTGCTCCCTTGGTCCACGCTGGGACCAAGGCGTTCGTCGGCATGCAATGGGACCTGGAGATCTACCTCCCCTTGACGGAGTATCTGAAGCAGTATGCAGTGACTGCGGCGGTGCCGGCGCCGCCCAGTCCGCTATTAGCGGAGATCAACGGTCCCGCAGTGCGCGGTGGGTCAGGATGGGGGTTCTCTTATTTCGATGCGTTTATGGGCGCGCTGCTGGGCTGGCGATCCTTCGAATCATTCCGCCCCTCCCTTCAGTTTGTCTTCAGCCTCAGCATTCCGGCCATCTTCGTCTTCTGCCACGGCGCTTTGCGAATGGGCCTCGGCGCCTCCCTCGCTGCCGCCGGGCTGGCCGGACTGAACGGCCTGAATCTGTGGATCGCATCGATGGGGCTGGCGGGGCACACGGTGGCGTTGGTGATGCTGCCCCTGGCACTGAGCGCGGCGCGCTGGCTCACGCTGTTCGGAGATGTTCGGACCTCGGTACTGGCCGGAGCTCTCCTGGCTGCCATGCTGCTGTCCTTCTATACCGGCTCCCTGGTTGTCTACGCGCCCGCATCTGCGGCCTTGGTAGCAGTTTGCTGGTGGACGGCATCACAACGAAAGCAGCTGATCCTTGCCGTGGCCTTCACCGGCATCGTCGTTGGCGCGCTCGCCCTAGTGGGCCACCTCCGCTTCTTGGATCTGCTGCCTCTGTACGCCCAGTTGGGCTTCAGCGGTGGGTGGAAAGTGCAGGAGTTCAGTCCCCTGGGCGAAGCCTTGGGGTTGATCCCCTACCGGCTAGTTGCAGATCGGTTCGACGGCGAGCCCTACTGGGGACTCATCGACTTCGAGTCAGCTTCGGGTTGGGCGGCGTTCCTGGCCGTCGGCGCCGCACTGCTCTGCCTCGCGGCTCTGAGGTGGCGGGGCTGGGACCGGACGATGTTCCTGAGCTGCCTGCTGGCGTGGGCGCTCTTCGGACTTTACTTGCGCCAGGTCGCGGGATATCCATACGGGTTCTTCAAGTTGTTGTCATTAACAGGATTCTTGCTTACTGCGGGGATGGTGCAGGGATTCGTCTCGGTCTGGCGGCCTCCCCTGCTCCCCGTAAGGGTGCTGCGCGGCCTGAGAACCACCGCGATCGCCTGCGCAGCCTTGTTCGCGTTGGCTTTGGCCACGAATACCGCGCTGAGTCTGCGCTACTTCTGGGAACCCGACCCGCACGAGCTTCCCAGGTCCGTCTGGGAGATGGAAGCCCTGTCTGACGTGCTGCCCCCAGGCGCCCGTGTCTATTTTCCAGCTACGGAAGGCCAGCATAAGGGTGTGGCCGCCATGGTGGCTTACTTCCTGCTGCCCAATCCCTTAGTGGGCCACCTGCAGTCTCAGTATGGTCGCCTCCCGGCGGCTCGTCCTGATGCAGAGTTCGATTACCTGGCCCTTGCATCGGACCGGCGAGCGTGGGAGATCGGGCTTTCACCTGAGGATGCTGTGTGGCGGAACGAGTTGCTGGCTCTGTACCGGAGGCCCGAGGGATGGCTCACGTCGGTGGACCTCGCAGGCACGTCCGACGGGATACGGCTTGAGTCAGGTGAGGAGCTAACCATCAGTTTGGGACATGGCGAGTGGTCCATCACCAACGGGCGTGAAAGGCTCCGGGGGCCGTACCGTCGCGGCGCACGGGACCAGGAGGCCGACCTGCTGCTGGCAACCTTTGGCGAGGCTGCCGTCCGGCTGCAGAGTGGATCGGAAGAGGCGATCCACCGGCTACCTCAGGGCTTCGTTGGCTTTCGGACGCCGTCCTTGTCCACTCCCGCGTCCATCCAGGTCGCGCCCTCCGACGGACGGACGGCCTGGCTGGTCGGAATGCGGGTCGCAGACGGAAGACGGACTGCCTCACCCGGCCGCGGGGAGCCCGAGGCAACGTCTCCCCCTGCCGGGCTGCGCCAGGCCAACGATCTCTTGCTGCTACAGCCGAGGGCCGATATCAGCGGCCGGACGGCGGACTTGACGCTGGACTATCTCTTTCACGAATCCTTGGGGGGCTACGCCACCGCGGCGGTGGAGCTTTACCCAAGCAAGGGCGGCCTTCGCGGGCTCCCGGCCGCGGCTTTTTGGCGGCTGGGTGACCTGCGGGGTCGGAGCGGAAGCAGCATCCAACTCACCCTCGATTTCGCCGGGAACAGGTGTAACGGTAGGCCGCTGCCCTTTCCCATCAGCCCCGGTGAGTACGAAGCACATCTTGCAATCTATTACGTCAGCCAAGAGGTCCTCCGGTGGCCGTGGTTCCGGGTGGTAGTCACCAGCACCGGCGCGGAGGTTCACCCGCTCTCGCATCCACCGTACGGAATCGTCCACCTCGACCCCCCCAGGGAGGTGCAGTCCCTCCGCGACGCGCTGCCAGTTGGCGAGCCTGTCTACGCGCCTCGGGGCCCGCACCCAGACTATTCGTTTATCCCGGTGGCGGCTAAGGCGCTGGAGGAGCGAACCTTGGTCGGTGGCGGCATGGTGCGCCGCGCGCTGCTGCCTACCGGTGAGCGACCGGAGGCGCATGGCCTCAGGGAGGCCGTGCGGGTATGGTCTAACGGCGAAGCGGTGCTATACCAGACGGCCCAGAGCCAGCCCGGGCCCCGAGCGCTGGGGGGCGAGCTGCTGCTCCAGGGACTGGTGAAGGTCACCGGAGGGCAGGCAACCGTGACGCTCCCCCAATTGCCTCCCTCCGAAGCGGACACGATCATCGGCGTAGACATCTATGGCGAACGTCCCTGCGGCCTGGACCACTTCGGCTACTGGGCGGTGCGAGAGGCACAGCTCGTGGGCGAGGGGGAGGTCGTGCTGGAGCTGGGGCGCCAGACAGGAAAGGTACATGGGTGCCCAGGTGAGGATGCGTGCCCCGCATTCAGCCAGACCTGGGCGGTGACGGATGGGAGGTTCCGGGCGTTCTTGTTTACCAAGAACGGCGATCGCTTCGAGACGGCGCCGCTGTTTGACTTCGCCTTGCAGGACGGAGAGATCACAGAGGTCACGCCGTTCCCCCTCGTCCGCCTCAAGTTATAATGCCGCAAGCGTGTTCCTCTCTGGATTAGCCCCCGCTCCGCTCCACGCCGTGGCCGTTCGAACCGGCTTCAGGCTCGCGTACGGCGGCACCGCCCTTGGCCGGCGGCTACGAATGCTTGAAGCGAGCCAGTGGTGGTCACCGGATCGGCTCCAGCAGTACCAGTGGTCGCGCCTTACACGCCTGGTGCACCACGCGTATAGCTGGGCCCCCTACTACCGGCAGTCTATGGACGCCCTGGGGATGGAGCCTGGAGATGTCCGGGGCCCGGAGGATTACCGGCGGCTGCCCGTTCTCACCAAGGAACTCATCCACCAGCGCCGAGAAGACATGGTCGTGCAGAACACCGACCGGAAGCGGCTGATCAAGACGGCAAGCGGCGGATCCACGGGCGTGCCCGTGGCCCTCTACCACGACCCGAACATGATCGCGGGCTATCGCGCGGTCAAGCTCCGGAACTTCCGCTGGGCGGGATGGGAACCAGGCGACGCCTGGGCCCGTCTCTGGGGATCCCCCCTCGACGTGGCGCCCCACCAGCAGCTCCTGCGGCAATGGTGGGACCGGGCCACCAGGGTCATGGTCCTGCCTTGTTGGGACCTGGGCGAGGAGACGCTGCACCGATACGCGCGAGGGTTGCGGCGTTTCCGGCCAGACGTCATCGAGGCCTACGTCACCCCGATGCACCACTTTGCCCAGTTCGTCCGTGATGCAGGTTATTCGGGGATCAGGCCGAAAGGGGTTATCTGCTCCGCAGAGATGCTCTTTCCCCACCAGCGGGCCCTCATCGAGTCCGTCTTCGGTGGCAAGGTCTTTAACCGCTACGGCGGGCGAGAGATGGGCGACGTGGCCCACGAGTGCCCCCACGGGACGATGCATTTGAATATGGAGACCATCTATGCGGAGTTCGAGGGAGCCAACGGTCCCTGCAAAGCGGGGGAGGCAGGAGAGATCCTGTTGACCGCATTGGACAATTACGGCATGCCCCTCCTCAGGTACCGCGTCGAGGACATCGGCTCGCCCTCAGACGCGTCGTGCCCGTGCAGGCGGGGACTGGGCGCCATGGCGATGGTCGAGGGTCGTGTCCAGGATCTGATCGCCCTGCCCGGCGGTGGGTTCCTGCCTGGCGAGTTCTTTCCCCATCTTTTCAAGGACTTCGATGTTGCCCAGTTCCAGGTGGAACAGGACCGGCTGGAGCACGTGACTATCCGAGTGGTCCGGGGCCCGAGCCTCTCCGGAGAGGACCTGGACTACTTGCGGCGAAAAGTCCAGGAGTACACAAGCGCAGGCCTAGCGGTTGACTATGAGTTCCCCGATAGGATTGCGCCGAGTGCCTCCGGAAAGTTCCGGTACACCCTCTCGCATGTGGACCCCGTCCTAGGAAAACGACCGGGAGCTGGGGTCAGTGCTTGACCCTTCGATGGTAGCGGTGTGGGATGCGGGGGTGAGGACATATCCGGCCCGCCCACCCTTTCATCCCCGCGAGGCGTACCCTGAGTACCCCTTCGGCTCCGGGGCCGTGGGCCCGGAGAACAGGGTCTATGAAGCGATCCGGGAGATGCTCAACGCCATGGGCCTCGACCAGGAGCGGTTCGGCTCGCCGGAGTGGAACCCCTTTGAAGAGCTGGTGCAACCAGGGGACACGGTCATTATTAAGCCGAACTTCGTGGTGAGTGAGCACCCCATGGGCCAG
>CAZPYZ010000170.1:0-8024 GCA_964590215.1 uncultured Dehalococcoidia bacterium
CTCCCGATTTCTGGGGTGGCTAATGGCTAACAGCTAACAGCTACGAGCTGCGCTGCTCGATAGGAACGTACTTCAGGTCCATGGGTCCCGTATACCAGGTCAGGGGCCGCAGCAGGTCGTTCCGGGAATACTGTTCAATACACTGCAGCACCCAACCGGGGACGCGCCCCATGGCGAAGATAGGGACGAAGAGGTCGTCCGGGATGCCCAGCAGGTGATAAATAGCCCCGGCGAAGAAGTCCACGTTGACGTAGATGCCGCGATTCTGGTAGCGCTTCATGCGCTCCTCGATGAGCTGGAGCATCTGGAACCACTTCGGCTCGCCCTTCTTGATGCCGAGGTCACGGGCCCGCTCCCGCAAGTGCCGTGCGCGGGGGTCTTCCGCCCGGTAGACCCGGTGGCCGAAGCCCATGACCCGCTCGCCCTTCCCCAGCCGCTCCTCGAGATAGGCGTCGACGTTCTCCGGATCGCCGATGTCTTCGCACATCGTCATCACCGCCTCCGCGGCGCCGCCGTGGGCCGGCCCCTTGAGGGTGGCGATCCCCGCGACCACCGCACAGTGAACATCAGCCCAGGTGCTGGCCGCGACCCGCGCCCCGAAGGCGGATGCGTTCGAACCGTGCTCCGCGTGGAGAACGAAGTCCGTATCGATGAGCTTAGCGTCGCTGGGGTCGGGGTCCTTGCCGTACAGCATGTACAGGAAGTTGGCCGCGTGGCCGAGGCTGGTGCTCGGCTCCACCGGCTCGAGGCCACTCCGGATGCGGTGGTGCGCGGCTACGATGGTTGGGGCCTTCGCCGTCAGCCTGATCCCTTTGCGCAAGGTCGATTCCAGGAACGGGTCCAGGTTGCGCAGCTCCGGTTTGAACTCCGTCTCTGAGTCGAACGCCGAGAGCGCCGAGACTGCCGTCCGCAGCACGTCCATGGGGTGGGCGTCCTTGACGGCCCGGATGACGTCTATCACGGGGGTCGGGAGGTCTCGGTTGGCTTTCAGCGCGCTGTCGAAGGCATTCAACTCGGCATGGGTGGGGAGCTTCTTGTACAGGAGGAGGTAGATCGCCTCTTCGAAGCTGGCGTTTTCGGCGAGGTCATGGATGCTGTAGCCGCGGTAGAGCAGCTTGCCGATCTCGCCATCGATAAAGCTGGCCTCTGACGTGGCAAAATAGATCCCCTTCAGCCCTTCGACGATCTGGGGTTTGTCTTGAAGAGTGGTCATCGACTCAGGTCCTCCGTATCACCGGTACGGCGCATGTAGTGCAGGCACCCTCGCCTGCGGGGGTAAGGTGGTGGGATTGTCGCCTGGACGTAGAGCAGGATACACCCTAGTCAAACCCTTGGAAAGACGATGCGAGTTGAAAGGATGGAGGCACGAAGCCTGCGGGTTGGGTGGCCCGACACATGGAGCACAGGCACTCCTGCCTGTGGGGTCGCGGCTACGCCTCTCTCAAGGCAGTTGTCGCGAACTCTGGATACACTCCCATGAGCTTCTCCCGCACCACCGTCCGCAGCAGCCTGAGTTGCTCCGTCGAAGGCTCGGCGGTCACAGCGATCTGCTCCGGCACCCGCGGGCGGAACTCCATATTGGTCAGCACTTCGTCTACCGTCGTTCCAGGGTACATCGACCGCAGTACCCATTCCCCCCGCGGCGCTTGCTTTGGACGTTGGACCTTGGACATTGGAGTTTCCCAATCGAAGACGGCCTTCGTCGTCACCAGGGCCACCGGCCCGCCGGGGCGGTGGACGTTTTCCGGAGAGGAACCGGCGGCGGTCACGAAGTCCACCCGCTCCACGAAAGTGCGCCGGGAATGCTCCGTCCGAAAGAGGACCACCCGCTTGGCCATGTAGTAGAGCAGGCCCGTTCCGTAAGCGCCCGGCAGCCTGAGGCGCGGCGCCTCATAGTCCCCGATGACGTGCAAATTGAAGTTCCCTTCCTGGTCAATCTGGATACCACTGACGAAGAAAAGATCCAGGTCGCCACGCTGAGCCATGAAGTGGAACTCAGTGCTGCCGCTGTAGCCCTTCCGGCGGAAGGGGTCGTACTCCTCGCTGCCCAGGATGATGACGGTGGCATGAGGCGCGTGGGTCTGCTCGGCCAGAATCAGGCCCGCCGCCGGAACTGGGGACACCATGCCGCAGGCTGACGTCTCCCAATCGCGGACGTAGCCGCTTAGAAGGACCGCTAGATGTTCTTCAGGGGTGTACGGGCTGTCTGGGTTCACCGAGGTCACTGCCCCAGTTATGTAGCGTCTTATGCGCGGATACATGATGCGTACCAGAGGGTGGTGACGTATCACGTATTACGCATCACGCATCACGCATCACGCATTACGCATTACGCATCACGCATCACTGAACACGTGGCGGTCCAGGTAGGTCTTGAACCCCTCGTCGGAGCGAGCCGCCTCCGTATACTCCCGCAGCGCCTCCACATCAGGCGGGTAAAGGCCACTGAATCCAGCCGGATGAGAGCCGTTGGACGTCAGCACGACCGCGTCCACGTAGATGGCCGGAATGAAGATCCAACCCGGCCTCGTCGCGGGGGAAAGGGATACCCCCGCGACCTCTTCCACGCTAATTACGGTTCGCCGCGCGGCCTGGGCGGCGAGCAAATCATTCCGGCCCTCGTCCACCGTGATGACATTCCCCTGGCGGTCGGCCGCTGCCCCATGGGTCAAGAATACGTCGGGACGCAAGGCGGGGGCGACGACAACCTGCTGGTCCGGGTTGTACGGGTCCTCGATGAGCTTGAAACCAGTATCCCCGGCCATGAGATCCGACCCGTACAGGCCCCGGACAGGGACGAAGGGAACGCCCATAGCTCCAGCCTGGAGCATGCTGAGGAGCACGCCTCAGGTGTTGTCGTTGACCTTGAGCCGTCCGCCCTCTACAAGGCGCTTGAAATTGGGGGCCGGACCCGAGGCGCCCAGAGAGATATGGCAGACCTGGGCCTCGACGACGCAGCCCGCACCGATGAGCAGGTCCCAGGCGATGCCACTGCCCGGGAGGCCGGCGATGCGCAGGTCATGTCTCCCCGAACGCACGATCTCCCGGGCCAGGGCCATGGGGACGGCATCCATCTCGGCCGTGCTAGCAATGAACTGGCCATCCTGGACGAGCCCTGCGACGGCCTCCTGAAGCGAAGCGATCTTGTTCGCGGCCACTCCCCCCATTGTGGCACCGGCGCAGTGAAAATCCAAACTCCCACGGAAACCCCCCGCCCCCGGATGGGGCTCCGCCCACCCGCCCATTCCCTTCAGCGGAGTTCACCCTGAGCCGAGCCGCAGGGCTCAGGGCCGGCCCTCGGCTCAGAAAGGGGCCTCGGATGCTCCGCGGTTCGCACCCGGTTTCATCGCTAGGCGCTTGCCGAAGCCGTATCGACAAAATGTTGTCGCTGTCGGCGCAAGCGCCTAGATGGGGACGGGCGGGCGTAGAGGCAAGGGGAATCTGCCTGAGCACGGAATCCCTGTACCAACACGTCCGAGTCGTGTCCCACGTGCCCGAAGGGCCCCCGTTCCAGGCGGTCCCGGAACGGGGGTAGCTTCTTGCCGCCGTCACAACGCAGATTTTGTGCACGGTACGTTGCAGCGGCAAGAAGTGGGGCGGTGTGGCGGTCGCCCTGCACTCGTGCACCCATGCAACGTAGTGATCACTCCTCACATTGTTCCTCCGGGCTCTCATCCCCTGTCCGGGGGTCAGGGGGCAGAGCCAGGCAGAGCCCCCGGTGTCCGGGCTTTCAGGTTCGCCTGACTGGATTTAGTACATGGCCAAGGCGTCGGGTGAGTCCTCGCAACCTGGGCCTCGTCCCGGCGCAGAGCGAGACGCCTTCGCCCGACCGCAGGACGGCCGCACTATTCGGCCGGCTTGCCCGCCAGCAACAGGCCGCTCATGACGAGGAGCATCGCGCCAAAGATTTTGCTTAGCACGGCCCCATCCAGTCCGGTGGCTAGGGACGCCCCTAAGAAACCGCAGGCGACCGCCCCAGGAGCAACCCAGGCCACGGTCTGGAGACGCACCGTGCCCTGACGATGGTGAGTGATCGCTCCCACCAGGGACGTGATCGCCACCACGGCCAGGGAGACCCCTTGGGCCAGGTGCTGATCAAGGCCCACCAGAAGCACCAGCGCCGGCACCAGGAGCGTGCCACCGCCGAGGCCCATCAGCCCTCCCACTAGCCCGGTCCCGAGCCCCAGCGCCAAGCCCAGGGCGATATCCATCGGTGCTCCCCTAGCCGGCTAACATCTTTACCGCGATGAGCAGCAGGAACACGCCAAACCCGCGACGCAGCACCACCGCCGGTACGCGGAGCATCAATTTGGCGCCTAGGACTACTCCCACCATGCTCCCCATCGCCAGTTGTGCCGCAAGGGCCCAGTTGACGGCACCCTGCGTCGCATAGACTGGGACCCCCGCAGCAGCTATGAGAACGATAATCGCGAGGGAGGTGCCGTGGGCATGGTGTTGTGGGACCTTCAGAGCCGTGACCAGGAGGGGGACAAGGACGGCGCCGCCGCCGACGCCGGTCAGGCCGCTGAAAAGCCCGTCGAGGGCGCCGACGAG
Source organism: uncultured Dehalococcoidia bacterium (assembly GCA_964590215.1). Classification (GTDB taxonomy): domain Bacteria; phylum Chloroflexota; class Dehalococcoidia; order SHYD01; family SHYD01; genus CAZPYZ01. The sequence goes on from CAZPYZ010000170.1 coordinate 4,555, forward strand.
CACGCCGCATCCGATCTCGCGAGGCCGGCCTATGCCCTGGTCGGTACGCCGTCCCTCCGGTGCCTCAGAGCCAGCGGACCCCCCTTTCAAGACAGCGATATCCTGGTACGCCGGCGGGCTTCTGCGGCCTCTACCAGCGTGAGCCTAGCGTCACACGCCTGGCAGCGGTATCCGGAGGCCTTTTCCTTGTTGCCCATGTCGGCCAAGTTGTCCCACAAAGGGACAAGCACCAGGTGGCCACAATTGGGCGCTGCGGCAGTGTCTGGACGGTCCTCCCTCTTTCCGAACAGCTTCAGTAACCTCATCGGGTGCTCCTCCTCTCTCCCCCGCTGGCTCCAAGGAGCGCGGCCGGAAAGCCGCACTCAGTCGAGGGAGGCGGGGCAAACTACCGCTGCGTGAACCTGGGGTCTGGGGCGCAGCCCCAGGGTCACCGGCTTTCCGGCCGTGCTTCAAGGCCACCGAAATCCGAATCCTCCTGGCGCTGTTCCTTGTACCCGCGCAGCGTGCCGAGACCACTGTCCGCCTGCCGGAGTGATGTGTCCAATACATCTTTTTGGGGGATATAATCGAAATATCCGATGATATCCCTGGCACAGCTTCAGACATTTATGGCGGTTGCACGCCATCGCAACTTCACTCGCGCGGCCGAGGAGTTGGCGCTGGCGCAGTCTTCGGTGAGCTACCAGGTCCACGAACTGGAACGTACCCTCAAGGTGCACCTCGTCGAGCTAGCCGGGCGCCGGGTGTTTCTCACAGATGCCGGACAGCGGCTATCCGCCCGCGGGACCGAACTGCTTGGGAATCTAGCCGACGTGGAAGAAGAGATGCACGACTACGGCGCGGGGCTCGCCGGCCGCCTTCGTTTGGGCGCCACCCGCACCGTGGGTGGATACGCTCTACCTGAGGTCCTGGCGCAGTTTGGTCCAGCCTGGCCCAAGATCGAGGTGCGACTGACGGTCCAGAACATGGAGACCGTGGAACGGATGCTGTTGGACCGGACCCTGGACCTGGCGGTGGTGGAATGGCCGGTGCGAAGCCCCGATCTGGTGAGCGAACCGGTGCGGGATGATGTGCTGGTGCTCATCGCACCGCCGCATCACCCCCTGGTTGCGCGAAGAACGCTGACTCCAACCCATTTACGCGGGCACTCCTTCGTGTTACGGGAATCCGGCTCCGGCATGCGGGCTCTTAGCGACGAGGTACTCGGCCCCCTGGGCGACTCAGTGATCACCGCGATGGAATTCGACCAACCAGAGGCGTTGGTGCGGGCGGTCGCCGCCGGCATGGGCCTGGCCTTCACCTCACGGGCAACGGCGGCCGACCAGATCGCGGCCGGGCGAGTGCGGACCCTGGCCCTCACCGGAGTCGACCTTACCCAGACCTTTTCCCTGGTCGCCCTTCGAGGCCGGAGCTATTCGCCCTCGATGCAGCGTTTCCGCACCTTCTTGCGGGCGTTCTGGGGCGCGGCGGGACTCTCCTCCCCCGGCTGTTGAACCCTTACACAATGTTGTGTGACCGAGCGGCAGGAGGAATTCATGACCGTCAAGACCGGATGGCGACGTATGCAGATTCTGGTTACGCAGGAGCAGAATCGTGTCCTGCGCTCGGCCGCGGAGCGACGCCGCATCTCGCTTCCTGGACGCCAACGTGTCCTCCAATCAGGTGTAAGATGGCGCTGGAGACGAGCGTATGGCCACCAAAGAGAAGTGGCAGCGCGTTCAAGTGCTGCTGCCCCCATATCAATATCGAGTCCTGCGACAGCGGGCGGCTCGCCAACGCGTCTCGATGGCTGCCCTCGTGCGGGACGCCGTCGACAGGTGCTTGAACTGGCCTATCTTGGAAGACCGCCTGGCAGCCGTGGACGAGATGTGACTCAGCCGGCTATTGCGTTCTTTCTGGATGCCAACATCCCGATGTATGCCGTGGGTCGGGACCAGTACGAGTTCAGAGTTCAGGGTGTTTGGCTCCGAGTTAGCCGGTTTCAGGGTGCGGGCTTCCGGGCTCAGGGGGGACTGGGGCGGAACCCAGAACTTTGAACCTGGAACTGTGAAGAGTTACTTCGCCACGACCCGTTGGCCTTTGCCGCCCAGCTTGCGCCATAATATCCCAACGTCATGAAAGCCGAGATCCTCTCCATCGGGACCGAGCTGCTGTTCGGGCAGATCGTCGACACCAACGCCGCCTGGATCGCGAGCAGGATGCCGGCTCTCGGGATCGACTTGTACTACCTCAGCACGGTGGGGGATAACAAGGGCCGGATCGTGGAAACGCTGCGGCGGGGATGGGAGCGATCGGACGTGATCATCACCACCGGGGGCCTGGGCCCGACAGAGGACGACCTCACCCGGGAGTCCATCGCCGAGCTGGTGGGAGAAGAAATGACGGTGGACCCGGACCTGGAGGAGGTGCTCCGGGAGCGCTTCCGTGGCCGCACCATGCCGGACCGAAACATCAAGCAGGCGATGCTCATCAGCTCCGCCAGGGCGATCCCTAATCCCCGGGGCACTGCCCCGGGCTGGTGGGTCGAGAAGAACGGGAAGATCATCGCCTCAATGCCGGGGGTGCCGCCGGAGATGTTTCTCATGTGGGAGGAGCAAGTCGCCCCTCGCCTGCGCGAGCGGTCCGATGGTAGCGTGATCCTTTCCCGACTGCTAAAGACCAATGGGGTGGGCGAGGGGCAGGTGGATGAGATGGTCAGCCCCCTCCTCAGCTCTACCAACCCGACCATTGGGGTCTATGCCAAGATCGACGGGGTCCATCTGCGACTCTCCGCCAAGGCAGCTAATCAAGGAGAGGCCACGCGGCTGCTGGACGAGATGGAGCCGAAGGTCCGCAGCGTCCTCGGGGACATCATCTGGGGAGAAGATGAGGATACCCCGGCCCAGGCCGTGGGCGCCCTCTTGAAGCAGCGCGGACTCACCGTAGCAACCATGGAGTCCATCACGGGAGGGATGATCGCCAGCCAGATCACCGACGTGCCAGGGAGTTCCTCCTACTTTGTCGGGGGAATGGTGACCTACACCAACGATCAAAAAATCCGGGCTGGGGTCGACCCCGCGGTCATCCAGGCCCACGGCGCGGTCTCGGAGGAGACCGCGGTGGCCATGGCCGCTTCGGTGCGGGAGCAAATGGGTGCGGACATCGGGATCGGCATCACCGGGGTGGCGGGGCCGGACTCGCTTGAGAGGAAGCCCCCGGGGACAGTGTACATTGGCCTGGCCACGGAAACGGACCGGCGCTCCAGCACGGGAGGCATAGTGCTGCGGAACCGGCCGGATATTCGACAGCGGGCGACCGCCAACGCGCTATTGTTCTTGCGGCGTTATCTGTTAGGTTTGGACTAGGCGCTTGCCGAAGCTGTATCGACAAAATGTTGTCGTTGTCGGCGCAAGCGCCTAGACGGGGACGGGCGGGTGTTAGAGGCAAGGGAATCTGCGTGAGCGGGGAATCCATGTACCAACACGTCCGAG